>CAXNFO010000229.1:0-4053 GCA_964201395.1 Limnohabitans sp. | reverse complement strand
TGGCGCAGGACTTTTCTCGACATGCCAGCTGGCGCTGTCGTGATGGAGCGTCAGGCCGCAGGCGGCGCCGACTGGCGCATGGATGGGCGTTGGGCAAAGGCCTCGTACCAGGCACCCAAGACGGGGTTTTGGGCGCGCCAATTTTCTTCTGACAAGCGCAAATCGACCCAACCCAAGGCGGCAGCGGCGGCAATTTCGCCCAGGGTGACCTGCTCGCCACTGCTGGCAATGTCTTGGTTGAGAACGCGCAGGCAATGGCGCACCTTGACCCACTGTTGGGCCAGGTACTCGGGCCACTGTTTGGCCGCATCGCGCAACAACTCGGTGCGCACCAACACGCCCGCTTGAATCAAGCCATCGGCCGTGGCGTTCATGCGCAGGCTGCGCAAACGCTGCGCTGGGTCGGTGGGGATGAGGCGCACAGCTGGCTGGACCTGATCAAGGTACTCGACGATCACCGTTGAGTCGTAAACAGCCATGCCTTCGGGGGTGACCAAGGTGGGAATTTTGCCCGTGGGGTTGATCATGATCAGCTCTTCGTTGGTTTTCCCAGCGCTCACGGTTGTGGGAATCAACTCCATTTGATCGAGCATGCCCTTTTCTATCGCCGACACCACCACCTTTCGAACAAAAGGTGAAAAGGGTCCGTGCATCAAACGCATCTTGGGGGCGGTCATGGCCAACTCCTGGGGCTGAAAAAAGAGGTCCATGGTAACCAGAGCAGGCCCATTTGATCCTTCCCACAGTCAACCACACGACTGGCAACCCCACTGACTTGGTTCGCAAAAGGACAAGTGCGCTGGGCGTGACTGCGCTCTGAGCCCCAGCCGATTACAGTGCGCTTGTTTTGACCCATCCCACACCCTCCCCCACTGGCCCCACTGCGGCCCAAAAGCGCGCCATCTTTTTGCTGTCCCTGGCGACCTTTTCCAGCATGGCTGTGCAGCGCATGTGTGATGCCATGCTGCCCGATTTATCCCGGGTCTTCGATGCGCCGTTGTCCATGGTGGGCCATGTGATTTCTTTTTACGCCGTGACCCACGGGTTGATGCAATTGATATATGGCCCGCTGGGAGACCGCTGGGGCAAATACCGCGTGGTGATGATCACCACCTTGGGTTGCAGCGTTGGCGCTGTCTTGTCCGCCCTGAGCCAAGATCTGGACCAATTGGTCATGGCCCGTGTTCTGACTGCTGTGTCCTCGGCGGCCATCGTGCCACTGGCCTTGGCCTGGGTGGGCGACCAAGTGCCCTATGCACAACGGCAAGAAACCCTGGCCCGGGTGGGCCTGGGCACCATGTTGGGCATCACAGCGGGGCAGTGGCTGGGCGGCTTGATCACCGACAGCCTGGGCTGGCGCTGGGCTTTTGTGGCCATATCCGCGCTGTTTGCCAGTGTGGCGGTGCTGCTGTGGCGCGAAGAAAAACAAGTCACTGCCGCCAGTTCACCGCCACCGGCGGGAGCCAGCTTTGTGCAACAAACCACTGAGGTTTTTCGCACTACCTGGGCACGCAAAGTGCTGTTGATCGCTTTGCTGGAAGGCGCGACTGTTTTCGGCTTGCTCACCATCACGGCCGGCCATTTGCACCACACCCATGGCCTGTCGCTGAGCATGGCGGGCGGTATCAGCGCCTTGTTTGGTTTGGGTGGGGTGCTCTTCATGGCAACGGCCAGGCCCACCATTCAGCGCTTGGGCGAGGTGAACATGGCCCGCACGGGTGGGGCACTGTTGGTTTTGTCGTTTGGGGTGATTGCTTTCTCACCGTGGTGGACCTTGGCCATTCCAGCTTGTTTTTTCACCGGTTACGGCTTTGCCATGTTCCACAACACCTTGCAAGCCAAAGCCACCCAAATGGCACCCCAGGCCCGTGGCACCGCAGTGACCTTGTTTGCCAGCGGCTTGTTTTTGGGCCAGTCGATCGGTGTGAGCATCGTGACCCAATGGGTCGACCGATTTGGCTCGGCCCAAGTGATGGCCGTGGCCGATGCGTGCTTGGTGGGGGTGGTGCTGTTTTTTGCCCATCAACTCAAGCGGCGCAACGCCACTGATTTAGATCGGGTTTGAGACCTCCCCTTGACTGGCGAAAAGCTGGGCATGGATATTCAAGTCGGCGCAAGGGTTTGCCCGAGGCAATCCAAGCTGTTTTTTGATTTCCAAAAGAGGAAGTTTGATAGACTACAGCGCCCATTTGCCATGACCTGTGGGTCGTTCCATCGCTTGCTTTAGGAGACTTCATGAAATTCAATGCGTCCATTTGCGCCGGTTTGGTGGCCACGCTGCTCAGCGTTGCCACACCTGCTTCATCACAAACCATCAAAATTGGTTTCATCAGTTCCTACAGCGGTGCAGCCGCGGCCCAAGGCGACCAGTTGGACAAAGGCGTCAAACTGTATATGAAGCTCAACGGGGACAAACTGCCCCCTGGCGTCAAGATCGAGTTGATCACCCGCGACGACACCGGCCCCAATCCGGATGTGGCCAAGCGCGTGGCCCAAGAGTTGATCGTGCGCGAAAAGGTTCAATTCCTCACTGGCGTGGTGTGGACCCCCAACATGGCCGCCATTGCCCCACTGACCACCGAAGCCAAAGTGCCCTTTGTGAGCATGAATGCCGCGGGTGCACGCATCATGAACAACGCCCCCTATATGGCCCGGGTGTCCTTCACCCTGTGGCAATCGGCATATCCGTTGGGCCAATGGGCGGCCAAAAAATACAAGCGCGCCTACACCGCGGTCAGTGATTTCGCCCCCGGGCACGAAGCTGAAGAAGGTTTCATCAAAGGCTTCAAAGAAGGTGGCGGCGAAATTGTGGGCAGCTTGCGTGTTCCTTTGGCCAACCCCGACTTTGTGCCCTTCATGCAGCGCATCAAAGATGCCAAGCCAGAAGTGGTGTTTGGCTTCAACCCTGCGGGCAAAGCGGCCACGGGCATGATGAAAGCCTATGCCGACCTCGACCTGGCCAAAGCTGGCGTCAAGTACATCGGCACGGGCGACATCGTGACCGATGACGAATTGCCCAACATGGGTGATGTGGCCTTGGGTGTGACCACGGTTCACCACTACTCGGCCCATTCGGACCGCCCAGCCAACAAAGCTTTTGTGGCCGCCTATAAAAAGGAATATGGCGAAAACCTCAACCCCAGCTTCATAGCCGTGGGTGCTTGGGACGGCATGGATGCGATTTTCCACGCCATTCGCGAGCAAGGTGGCAAGGTCGACCCCGACAAAACCATGGAAGCCCTGAAAAAATGGCGCAACCCCAACAGCCCACGCGGCATGGTCTCCATCGACCCCGAAACCCGCGATGTGATCAACCCCGAGTACCTGCGTGAAGTCCGCAAAGTGGGCGGCAGATTGGCCAATGTCGAGTTGGAAACCATCAGCACCGGCCTCAAAGACCCCATGAAAGAAGCCGACAAGAAGAAATAACACCCTGCGCCAGCACCGCTTTGTGCGGTGAACTGGCGTTTGTGTTTTCCATATGGAAGCTTTTCTCTCATCCCTGGTCAGCGTTGCCTTTCATGGCGTGGCCTATGGGATGATTCTTTATGTGATCTCGGTGGGCCTGTCGGTCACCATGGGCTTGATGGGCTTCACCAATCTGGCCCATGGGGTGTTTGCCATGGCCGGTGGCTATGTCTTGGTCACCGCCTTGTCGCAATGGGATGTGCCCTTCCCCCTGGCCTTGTTGCTGGCTTTTGTGCTGGTGGCGCTGGCCAGTGTGGTGCTCGAGCGTTTGCTCTATTCGCGCTTGTATGGTGCGGCGGAACTCGAACAAGTGCTGCTGACCATTGGCCTGATCTTCATGTCTGTGGCCGTTGCCCGCCTCATTTTTGGCACCTTGCAGCAACCGGTGGTCTTGCCCGACTACCTCAAGGGCCAGTTTTCGCTGTTGGGTCGGGATTTTCCGGCTTACCGGGTTTTTCTCATTCTGTTCAGTGCCTGCATCATCGCCACCCTTTGGTTTGGCGTCGAACGCACCATTTGGGGCGCCAAGGTGCGCGCCGCGGTCGACAACCGGGCCATGGCCCAGTCGATTGGCATCAACACCCG
>CAXNFO010000228.1:0-4066 GCA_964201395.1 Limnohabitans sp. | reverse complement strand
GTGCGTGTCATGGAAATGAAACACCGCCCACTGGTGGGCGCGGCGCATCAGGTGCCCCGGCTCGAGCAGCAGGGGCAGGGTGGGCCCACCCAATTTCAGTGGGCGCCCCACACCTCTTGCGCTGTTTCAATGACCAAGCGCAGTTTGTTGCGTTGGTCTTCCACCGCGATGTTGTTGCCGTGCACGGTGCTGGAAAAGCCGCACTGGGGTGACAGGGCGAGTTGGTCCATTGGCGCGAATTTGGCAGCCTCGTCGATGCGCCGCTTCAGGCTGTCTTTGCTCTCCATGGCGCCAAACTTGGTGGTCACCAGGCCCAGCACGACCAGCTTGCCTTTGGGGAGGAAGCGCAGAGGGCGGAAGTCGCCACTGCGGTCGTCGTCGTATTCCAAGAAGTAGGCGTCGATGTCCATCTCGGAGAGCAGTGCTTCGGCCACCGGCTCGTAGTTGCCCGCTGCGGCATGGGTGCTCTTGAAGTTGCCCCGGCACAGGTGCATGGCCAAGGTCATGCCAGCGGGCTTTTGCGCCACCACTTTGTTGATGAAGGCGGCGTAGCGGTGCGGCAACTCGTTGGGGTCGTCACCGCGCTGGCGTGCAGCTTCGCGCATTTTGTCGTCGCACAGGTAGGCGAGGTTGGTGTCGTCCATTTGCACATAGGTGCAGCCGGCCGCGGCCAGTGAGCGCAACTCGTCGCCGTAGGCTTTGGCCACGTCGTCGTAGAACACCGGGTCCAGTTCGGGGTAAGCGGTTTTGCTGATGCCACCGCGCCCGCCGCGAAAGTGCAGCATGGTGGGCGAGGGGATGGTGACCTTGGGCGTGTTGCCGGCGCTGACTTGGCTTTTCAAATACTGGTAATCGGCCAATTGGATGTCGCGCACATGGGTGACCTTGTCGATGACGCGGATGGCCGGCGGTGCCAACTCTTCGCTGCCATCGGGTTTTCTGATGGTGACAGGGATGTCGGTTTTCACGCCACCCAGTTGGTCCAAAAAGTCGATGTGAAAGTAGGTGCGGCGAAACTCGCCGTCGGTGATGGCTTTGAGGCCCACGCTCTCTTGAAAGCGCACGATTTCGGTGATGGCTTTGTCTTCGACCGCGCGCAACTGCTCGGCGTTGATTTCGCCTTTGGCCTTTTGGGCGCGGGCTTGCAACAGGTAATCGGGGCGTAAAAAACTGCCAACGTGGTCATAACGGGCGGGCAAAAAAGGCAAAGACATGGGGCTTACTCCGTGGTTAGGTGCGAGATGTTAGACGATATGGGCTGGTCGCCTTCGCTGCAAAGTCGCTCGCGTTATAGTTCACGCCCACTACTGGTGCGCCGGGCTTTCTGGTGCGGTTGATATTTGGAGTTGCTCATGTTCACTGCTTTCCCCTTGGGTCGTCACTGGGTCAAAAACCTGTGCATTGCGATTTGTTCTGTGGCTGTGGCCGCAGGTGCTTGGGCGCAAAACTTCCCCACCAAAGCCATCAAGATTGTGGTGCCCAATGCCGCTGGCGGCGCGGCTGACATCACGGCGCGCACCGTGGGGCAAAAGCTCAGCGAAGCTTTGGGCCAATCGGTGGTGATTGAGAACAAACCCAGCGCCGGTGGCGTGGTGGCAGGCGAGCAAGTGGCCCGCGCTGAAGCCGATGGCCACACCCTGTTGCTGATCTCCAGCGGCACGGCGGTGAGCGCATCGTTGTTCAAAGCCTTGCCCTTTGACACCATCAAAGACTTCACCCCTGTGACCAAAATGGCCAGCTTTGATCTGGTGCTGGCCGTGTCTGAGACGGGGCGCTTCAAAACCATTGCCGACTTGCTCAGCTTTGCGCGCGCCAACCCTGGCAAGCTCAATGTTGGCACGCCGCAAATTGGCACGACCCAAAACCTGGCCGCCGAGTTGTTTGCCAGCACGGCGGGCCTGAGCATTCAAATCGTGCCCTTCAACGGCACGCCGCCGGTGATCAACGCTTTGCGTGGCGGCGAAATCGATGCCATGGTGGACATCTTGGGCCCGATCATGACCCAGGTGCAGTCCAAGGCCTTGCGTCCATTGGCGTTGATGGGCGACAAGCGCTTCCCAGGCTTGCCCGATGTGCCGGTGTTGCGTGAAAGCGGTGCCACCTTGGCCAACTTCAACGTGGCGTCTTGGAACGGCTTGGCGGTGCCGGCCAAAACCCCGCGCGAGGTGGTGCTCAAACTCAACCGAGAGATTCAAACCATCCTCAATGCGCCCGATGTGAAAAAGCGCTTGAGCGACCTCAATGTGATTGCCCAAGGCAGCACGCCCGAGGGTGCGGCCGATATTTTGAATGCCGATATCCGCCGCTGGGCCGAGGTGATCGCCCGCGCCAAAATCGAAAAACAATGACCGCCACAAAGGGCTGACCATGGGCATCGCGCGTTGGGGGGTGGTGGGTTACGGTGAGGTGGGCAAAACCTTTGCTTTGGGTTTTCAGCCCCATGTGTCGTGGACCGGCACCTGGGACTTGGGCTTTGTCGACCCCGCACGCGGCCCGGTCATGCTCGAGCATGCCCAGAAAAATGGGGTGCATCCCTGCACCTCGGCCGAGGAACTGGCGCAGCAAGTGGACTTGGTGGTGTCGGCAGTCACCGCTTCCAATGCATTGGCGGTGGCCCAAGCCGTGGCCCCGCACATCCGCCCTGGTGCGTTTTTTTTGGACCTGAACTCGGCCTCGCCCGGCACCAAGCAGCTTTGCAGCGATGTGATCAACGCGGCGGGTGGGCGTTATGTCGAGGCCGCTGTGATGACCTCGGTGCCACCGCACGGCATCCGCACCCCCATGCAGCTGGGCGGCGCGCACGCCAAAGACCTGTTGCCCCATTTGCTCGCCTGGGGCTGCGACGCCCAAATCGCGGCTGACACCGTTGGCGTGGCCAGTGCCATCAAGATGTGCCGCAGCATCATGATCAAGGGCTTGGAAGCGCTGGTGGTCGAGAGCTACACCACAGCGCGCCAGCATGGGGTGGAATCACAAATGCTGGCCACCATGGCCGAGACCTTTCCGACCATCGACTGGGAAAAGCAAGGCGCTTATTTTTTCAGCCGCGTGGTCCAACATGGCAAACGCCGCGCCGAAGAAATGCGCGAGTCGGCCGTCACCGTGCAAGAAACCGGGGTGGTACCCACCATGGCGGCGGCCATTGCCACCAAACAAGATTGGGTGGCCGGTTTGGCCGCGCAAGGTGTGTTCAAAGACATGCCTGCCAAGCCGGTTTGGCAAGACTATGCGGACCGCTTGATCGCCCTGCAAACCGATCCGTCGCGCGCCTGAACCGCGTCCACCCTCAGCCCATGCCCATCGAGCCAGCGTTCAGCATCTTGGCATCGGCCTTGGTGGGCTTGCAGTTGGGCAGCTTTCTCAATGTGCTGGTGTGGCGCTTGCCGCGCATGCTCGAGCGCGAATGGCTCAAAGCCAGCAACGCTGTGGACCCCATGGGCGAGGCGGTGTTCAACCTGTCCACACCGCGCTCGCATTGCCCGCATTGCCAAACGCCTTTGCGCTGGCGCGATTTGGTGCCGGTGCTCAGTTATATGTGCTTGCGTGGTCGATGCGCCCACTGTGCCACCCCCATTTCTGTGCGTTACCCGCTGGTGGAGTTGGCGGTGGGATTGGTCTGGGGCCTGTGCGTTTGGCATTGGGGTGGCAGCCTCACCGCGCTGGCCTGGGCTGGTTTTTTCACCACCTTGCTGGCTCTGGCGCTGATGGATGCCGACACCATGCTGTTGCCCGACGCCTTGACCTTGCCTTTGATGTGGGCCGGCTTGATCGCCGCCAGCTTGGGTTGGATCGGAGTGTCCTTGACCGATGCGCTGTGGGGGGCGGTGGCGGGTTACCTCAGTTTGTGGGTGGTCTACCAGGTGTTTTTGCGCCTCACTGGCAAGCACGGCTTGGGCGGCGGCGACTTCAAGTTGCTCGCCGCTTTGGGCGCTTGGCTAGGTTGGCAGGTGTTGCCGTGGTTGGTGCTGGGGGCTTCGCTACTGGGTTTGGTGTTGGCCGCGCTGTTGATGTGGCGGGGAAAGTATCAAAAAGACCAGCACATCCCTTTGGGCCCTTCACTGGCCTT
>CAXNFO010000227.1:0-4087 GCA_964201395.1 Limnohabitans sp. | reverse complement strand
GATGCACAAAACGGACTTCGCGCCGGTGTTGTCGGCGACCTCTAACCGAGATTCAGTCTGGATCATTTCAATATTTCCCAACTTGTATCAAAGCTTGGGGCTGTTGCCAGCCTTGAGCGCTTTGATCAGTCTTGGTCCCGTCATCCGCGAGGCAAACCACTTGCCGCGCCTCAGTTGGGGTAGATGCTTTGCTTGAAAATCAAGCGAAGCCGCAGATTATGCCATGGTTTTTGGCGTTGCGTCAAATTATTTATGGGCGCCTCACAACCAAGAGCCTTTCTGGCCCTTGTCCTTATTAAGATACCGCTTTAAATTGCCCCCCTTAGATAGGCGCCCCATGACCCGCACCACACCCTTGGCCACTGATTTGCTGGTTTTCATTGGCGGGGGCAACATGGCCAGCGCGATTTTGGGCGGCTTGCTGCGCCAAGACCACCCGCCCCAGCAAATTTGCGTGGTCGACCCTGACGCCGCCATCCGCCAATCCTTGCAGCAAGGCATGGGCGTCCAGGTGTTGGCCGCGCCCGACGCCACGCTGGGCACAGCCACCCATGTCATTTGGGCGATCAAGCCCCAACACTTCAAAACCGCAGCGGCCCAAGCCGGCCCGTTCTTAAAAGGTGCTTTGCACCTGAGTGTGGCCGCTGGCATTCGATCCGACAGCATCGCCCAGTGGCTGGGCAGCGAGCGTATCGTGCGCGCCATGCCCAACACACCCGCTTTGGTGGGCCTAGGCCAAACCGGCTTATATCCCCGCGCAGCTGTCACGGAGGCAGACCGACAGTGGGTGCATCAAGTGTTGGGCTCCACCGGGGCGTGTTTGTGGCTGGCCCAAGAGTCGCAACTCGATGCGGTCACCGCCCTGTCGGGCTCAGGGCCAGCCTATGTGTTTTATTTCATCGAGGCGATGGTGCGTGCTGGGCAGTCCATGGGCTTGAGTGTTGAACAGTCGCAGCAGCTTGCCATTGGCACTTTTGTTGGCGCGTCCGAGTTGGCCCGCGCCAGCCAGGACACACCCGCTGTCTTGCGCGAACGCGTCACCTCCAAAGGCGGCACCACCCACGCGGCCTTGAGTGCGATGGAGCATGACCAAGTGGGCCAGGCATTTGAGCGCGCCATGCAAGCCGCTTGCGCGCGTGCGAAAGCTTTGGGCGATGAATTTGGCCGCTGAGCCACGCATGCGAGAGTCAATTCACTTTTAACCAAGGGATCCAACTATGAAAAAACCCCTCTTAACCCTGGCCAGCGCCATTTTGTTCACCATGCCCAGTTTGAACTGGGCCCAGCAAGCGGCTCCAGCAGCGCCTGCTGCCCCGGCCGTCGCGCCTGCCCCAGCTGTGGCACCTGCCACCGCCACACCAAACAACCCCAGTGCTGCCCCCAAGGCTGAAAAGAAAGCCAAAAAAGCCAAAAAGAAAAAGGCCAAAAAAGCCAAGGCCGCCTGAGATTAGCCTCTTGAACAAAAAGCCCCCGCTGGGGGCTTTTTGTTTGGGCGGTCCCCAAGCAGGGTGATGGGCTGCGCCTCAGGGGCTCAGCGCCAAACCCAGGGCCAGGCCGGCAAACAAGGTGGCGGCCATCCAGTGGTTGAGTCTGAAGGCTTTGAAACATCCCTCGCGCTCGCGACCCCTGATGAGGCGGTAATGCCAAGCGGCCTGGGCCAGCGCCGCGCACCAAAACGCCCACCACACCGGGTGCAACCCCAATGACACCAACCAGCCGGCCCAGGTCAGCAAGTACACCGCATAAAAGCCCATCACCATGGGCACATCGCGCTCGCCCAAGGTGATCGCCGAGGTTTTCATGCCAATGCGCAAGTCATCATCGCGGTCGACCATGGCGTATTCGGTGTCGTAGGCCAAGACCCAAAACAAATTGCTCAGCAACAAGCCCCATGCCATCGGTGGCACCGCATGCCACACGCCCGACAACGTCAGCTCTCCACCACTCACAGCCGCAAATGCCATGGGAATGCCAAAACTGAAGGCCACCCCCAGCACCGCTTGGGGCATGGACACAAAGCGTTTGGCATAGGGGTAAATGAGGGTGATGGCCAAAGCCACAAACGACCACGCCACTGTCACCGCGTTGGTGGTGAGCACCAAACCAAAGGCACACAAGGCCAGCACAGCCCCCACGGCCAAAGCTTCGCGCACCGACACTGCGCCCCGGGTCACCGGGCGCTGGGCGGTGCGTTTGACATGCTTGTCAAAGTCGCGGTCCGCCACATCATTCACGCAGCAACCCGCGCTGCGCATGAGCACCGTGCCCGCCACAAACACGGCCAGCAAATGCCACCCGGGCCATCCCCCTGCGGCAATCCACAGGGCAGACAAGGACGGCCACAGCAACAACAGCCAACCCGCCGGGCGGTTGAAGCGAATCAGGTCCAGGTAGAGCGCCAGTTTCGTGGGTGAGCGCGGCGGTTCAAGCGGTGCGGCGTCGTTCATGGCGAGAGCAATCAGCCTCAGGTGAGTCGTTGAACACCCGGCAAATCGCTGGCGTAAATGGCGTTGCGCAGCGCTGCAATGGCTTCATAACGGGTGAAGCTGCGCCGCCAGGCCAACACCACGCGCCGGGTCGGCGGTGCGTCGTCTCCGTCTACCACGGGCAGGTAGCGCACATAACTGTCGGCGCTTTTCTTGCGCTTGGCGCTGGCTAGCAGCGCCTCTTTGGGCACGCTCAATCGAGGCACCAAGGTCACGCCCATTCCGGCGGCCACCATGTGCTTGATGGTCTCCAGCGACGAGCCTTCAAAACTTTTGCGAATGCCCTCAGCCTGGCTGGAAAAGCGCGCGAACTCGGGGCACACCTCGAGCACATGGTCGCGGAAGCAATGGCCGTTGCCCAGCAGCAGCATGGTCTCGGACTTCAAGGCCTGCGCCGTGATGGAAGTTTGTTGCGCCAAGGGGTGGTTGCTGGGCACGGCGGCCATGAAAGGTTCGTCGTACAAAGGTGCCACCGCCAAACCTGCATCCGGAAAAGGCTCGGCCATGATGGCGCAGTCAATGTCCCCGGTGCGCAACATCTCCAGCAACTTCACCGTGAAGTTTTCTTGCAGCATGAGCGGCATTTGCGGCGACATCTCGATCGTGTGGCGCACCAACTCAGGCAGCAAATAAGGGGCGATGGTGTAAATGACGCCCAGCTTCAATGCGCCCGACAACGGGTCTTTGCCTCGCTTGGCAATTTCTTTGATTTGGGCTGCCTGCTCCAACACACTTTGGGACTGGCGCACGATTTCTTCGCCCAGGGGGGTGACGCTCACTTCATTGGCGTTGCGCTCGAAAATTTTGACTTCCAACTCTTCCTCGAGCTTTTTGATCGCCACCGACAAGGTGGGCTGCGAGACAAAGCATGCATCAGCGGCGCGGCCAAAGTGCTTTTCCCGTGCCACGGCCACGATGTATTTAAGCTCGGTGAGGGTCATGTGTCAGGCTTTCAGAAAGTCTGATTTTCCACCCAACCAGCGGGCCACATGGGTGGCCGCCATCTCGGGGTGTTGGTCCAACATGCGAGGCGCCAGGGCACGGGCCCAATCCAACAAGTCGCCATCGGTGGCCACATCGGCAAAGCGCAGCATGGCCGCACCCGACTGCCGCGAACCCAAAAACTCCCCCGGCCCACGGATGTCCAGGTCGCGCCGCGCTATCTCGAACCCATCATTGGTTTCGGCCATGGCCCGCAAGCGCTCACGCGCGGTGTCGCTCAAGCGGCCATGCTCGCCCAAGCTGTACAACAAAACACAAGCTGACGCCGCCGCACCACGCCCCACCCGTCCGCGCAACTGGTGCAACTGGCTCAGGCCAAAACGCTCGGCGTGCTCGATCACCATCAGCGAGGCATTGGGCACGTCCACCCCCACCTCGATCACCGTGGTGCTGACCAAGACACCCATTTGCCCCTGCACGAAGAGCGACATCACCGCCTTCTTTTCGGCTTGCGCCATGCGTGAATGCAGCAAACCGACCATCACACCGGGCAGCGCCTCGCACAGGGCTTGGTGGGTGTCGGTGGCGTTGCGCAAATCGAGGGCTTCGCTTTCTTCAATGAGGGGGCAGACCCAGTAAATTTGCCGCCCCTCGGTGAG
>CAXNFO010000226.1:0-4097 GCA_964201395.1 Limnohabitans sp. | reverse complement strand
ATGGCTGGCAGCCAGGTTTTCTTCTTGCGGCTGGCGCGAGCCGGGCCGGTAACGCATGCAGTAATTGGGTGCGCACAAATACGACCCCCCTTTGATCACGCGCATGGGCACTTCACCCTTCGTGCCCACAGGCATCAGCGATACCGCAGTATCCGGCGCGCGGGGTGCATAGGCATCGGTGGTGAGCTCCCACACATTGCCCAACATGTCAAACACACCCAAGGCATTGGGGGAATAGCAAGCAACCGGGGCCAAACCAATGAAGCCGTCATCGCCCGAATTGACCGTCGGAAAAACACCTTGCCAAGTGTTGGCATGGCGTGGTGCATCGTGGCCCACCCGGGAGGCCTCGTCTGGGGCTTGGGCCGCGCGCGCCGCCCACTCCCACTGGGCTTCGCTGGGCAACTGGCGACCGGCCCAGCGGGCATAGGCTTGGGCATCTTCAAAAGCCACAGCCACCACTGGAAACGAACCTTTGCCAATGATGTCTGTGCCAGGCCCGCCTGGGTGACGCCACTGGGCGCCCGCCACGAAACTCCACCAGTCGCTGGGTGTGCCACCGTCACCGGGCCGCTGAGGTGGCGTGAACACCACCGCTCCAGCTTGCAGCAAAGCCGGGGGCAGGCCCGGGTAGTGGCGAGGGTCCAAGGGCCGCTCGGCCATGGTGACGTGTCCAGTGGCTTTGACAAACGCCGCAAATTGATCGTTGCTGACCTCGGTGCGGTCGATCCAAAAACCACCCACGTCCACGGGTTGGGAGCGGCCTTCCTCGGGGTACACGCCATCGCCCAGGCGCAAGCGCCCAGGCGGTACCCACACCATGCCGGGTGCAGGGGCCTGGGCTTGTTCGATGGGCAAAGGGCAACTCAGGGTCTCAGAACGGGCAGCAGGTCCTGCCTGCGTGCGGTGGTCAAGCCACCACCAGGCCGCAGCGCCCAACATCAGCAAGCCAGCCACCACCATGCCCAACGCACGTCCCACCCACGCAGGTCGGTCGGCAAGGCGGGGGAGCGGGGCCATGGTGTGCGCTGGGGTTGGGGTTCAGTTCAGGCGGTCAATTGACCCAATAGGTGAACACATCACCCTCTTGATGAGGTTGGTCCAAGGTCTTGTCGATGAAGATAGGGCCTTCCAAAAAGGACGGCCACAAGGGCGCGGGCATGTTGGCATGGTGCGCGGTCATCAAAGCCTTGAGCTCGGCCAATTTGTCCGGACGCAGCAGTGCCAAATCTTTGCGCTCGGTGGGGTCGGTGTTCAAGTCGAACAGCCAGTCTTTGGCCGGTCGGTGGACGCTGATCAACTTCCAACCTTGCGACTGCACAGCGCGGTGCGGCCCAGCACGCCAAAACAAGGCCCGTTCAGGCTGGGTGGATCGCACAACTGGGGCCTTGGCCTGGAGCGAAGCAGGGGTGGAAGGTGCGCCGGGGCGAGCGACAAATGGCAACAGGTTGACCCCGTCGACGGTGCGATCGCTAGGCAAGGCAGCGCCTGCCGCTGCCAAAACCGTGGGCGTGATGTCGATGTTGTGCACGGGTGTGGTGTAACGCTGCCCAGGCGAAATGCGCTGCGGCCACTGGGCCACAAAAGGCACCCGCAAGCCGCCTTCAAAAAAAGTCAGTTTCCAACCCCGGTAAGGTTTGTTGACTTGCGGCAGTCCAATGTAGGCCGGCGCGCCGTTGTCACTGGTGAACACCACCAAGGTGTTTTGGTCCAATCCCTCTTCCCGCAAAGTTTGCATCACCCGCCCCACACTGCGGTCCACTGATCGGACCATGGCCGCATAGACCCGCTGGCGATGGTCGCTGATGTGGGACAAGGCATCGTAATCGGCCTTGCTCGCTTGCAAAGGGGTGTGCACACCCCAGTGGGCAAGGTACATGAAAAAAGGCCTGTGCTTGTTGGTTCGAATGGCCTTGACAGCTTCTTCGCTGAAGTAATCGGTCAAGTACTGATTGGGCTCAAACCAGCGCCCACCGTTGTAGCTCACACCAAAGCGCATATTGGGCCAAAGAAAATTGTCCACCGGGTCAAAGCTTTGCTTGGAATTGACCACGCGCGGGTCGTTTTGTGGCAAGTACAAGCCACTTTCCATGAACAAACTTTCGTCAAAACCCTGGTTGTTGGGTCGCATCTCCGAGGTACTGCCCAAATGCCATTTGCCAATGTGGATGTTGTGATAACCCTTTTGCTTGAGCATCTCGGCCAGCGTCAACTCTGAAGCGGGCATGCCCAATTCGTTGAAATCCTTGGCCTGGCGCGCCAACCCCTTGTCCAACAACATAGGCGGCTGAGGCGGATAAAGACTGCCCAATACAAAGCCCATGGCGCCGGGCAAAGGGGTGAACTCCAAGCCAAAGCGCCAGGGATATCGCCCCGTCATCAAGGCCGCCCGAGAAACGGTGCAAATGGCGCTGCCCGCATAGCCGCGGTCAAAACTCACACCAGCTTGGCCCAAGCCATCAATGTGCGGGGTGGTCACCCCTTGTGGCCCTTGACCGCCACCATGGATACCGACATCGTTGATGCCCATATCGTCGGCCAAGATGACGATGATGTTGGGCGGGCGTTGGTCAGGGGTCACCTCAGATTGGCGGGGGCCAGACTGCCAATCAATTGGGCGGTAAGGGTCTCGCGGGTTTTTCCAATCGGTGTACCAACCCAATGAGTGCTGCAAAACATAGATGCGGTTGTTATATAGCGCGCCCAAGACCAACACCAAGGCCAGTCCCAACCACCACCAACGCACGCGCAATTTCATAAAGCAACACACCCAGACAAAATGGTCAATTTTCGAGCCCTAAAACCAGCATGTCTGAATTTGGAGCTCAACATACAGAAGTGTACTGTGTGACGAGTTGCAACAATTGAAAACCGATGGTTGATCGCGTCGCCGCCCCCAAGCCAAGGCCGACAGGGCTGCAGGCTTGGGCCGGCAGGCTTCGGTCTTGGCTGTCGCAGCGGTTACAGTTGTGTTTCTCATCCCAAATTTATAGGAGACCTTTATGACCACCCGTCTGCTGCTGTCAACCGCCCTCACCCTGGCCCTGTCCTCCACCGCCATGGCCCAAACCAAATGGGACTTGCCCGCCGCCTACCCGGCGACCAATTTCCACACCGAAAACCTGGTCCAGTTTGCCAACGATGTGGACAAAGCCACTGGCGGCAAGCTCAAAATCACCGTGCACGCCAATGCCTCGCTGTTCAAGGCCAATGAAATCAAGCGCGCCGTGCAAGGCGGCCAAGCCCAAATTGGCGAGGTGCTGCTGGTCAACTTTGAAAACGAAAACCCCATGTACGGGGCCGATGGCATCCCGTTTTTGGCCACCAGTTATGCCGAGTCCAAGCGCCTGTCGGACGCACAAAAGCCTTTCACCGACAAGTTGCTGGCCGCCCAGGGCATGAAGCTGCTCTATGCCGTGGCATGGCCGCCGCAAGGCATTTATGTGAAAAAAGAAATCTCCTCAGTGGCCGACATGCGCGGCCTCAAATGGCGCGCCTACAGCCCCGCCACCGGCAAGATCGCCGAGCTGATTGGCGCCCAACCCGTGACCATCCAGGCCGCTGAGTTGTCACAGGCCTTGGCCACGGGCGTGGTGGAGAGTTACATGAGCTCGGGCTCCACCGGTTACGACACCAAGACCTACGAGAGCATCAAATTCTTTTACGACACCCAGGCTTGGTTGCCCAAAAACGCCATCATCGTCAACCGAAAGGCCTTTGACGCCTTGGATGCCGCCACCCAGGCCGCACTGACCAAGGCCGCTGCCGACGCCGAGGTTCGGGGCTGGAAGGTCAGCGAGGAAAAGAACGACTGGTACAAAAAAGCCCTGACCGAAAAAGGCATGAAGATCATGACGCCATCGCCCAAACTGATGGGTGACTTGAAGCAAGTGGGTGCGATCATGCTGGCCGACTGGCAAAAACGCGCTGGGCCTGACGGCGAGGCCGTGGTGGCCGCTTATTTGAAGTCTGCCCCCAAAGCCGCACCGGCGAAGAAGTAAATGTGGCGCCGCGGGCTGGACCGCCTGTACCTGGCCGCAGGCGCCCTGGGCGCCTTTTTCATCTTGGTGATCGCCGTCTTGATGGTCGGCCAAAGC
>CAXNFO010000225.1:0-4099 GCA_964201395.1 Limnohabitans sp. | reverse complement strand
TACATGAAATCGGAGCGTTACCGTTGAAAGCATCCAACGCCACCCCCCCGCTGCTGACAGTGGACAAACTGTCTCTCACTTTTGGTGGCGTGCAAGCCATTGCCGATTTGAGCCTGGAAGTCAGGCCCGGCGAAGTGCTGGCCGTGATCGGCCCCAACGGCGCTGGCAAAACCTCGCTCCTCAATGCAGTCACTCGCGTGTTTGACCCCAGTGGCGGGCAAATCCATTTCAAGGGCCAGGACCTGACCCAAATGCAGCGCCACCAAATCGCCACACTTGGCATTGCACGCACTTTCCAAAACATTGAGTTGTTTGAAGCTGCCACGGTGCTGGACAACCTTTTGCTCGGCCGCCATCGCTTCTTTCAGGGCCATTGGTGGCAGCAAGTGTTGCGCACACCGGCCCTGACCCGACTCGAAGAAGCAGCCCACGCCGAAGTGGAAAAAATCATCGACTTCCTGGACCTCACGCCTTGGCGGCATGCGCCCATCGCAGGCCTGCCTTATGGCGTGCGCAAAGTGGTGGAGCTCGGCCGTGCGTTGTGCGCCCAGCCTGAGCTTTTATTTCTGGATGAACCGGCCTCGGGCCTGAACCCCGAAGAAACGCGTGAGCTGGCTTTCTGGATCGACGATATTCGCAGCGAACTGGGCATCACCGTGGTCATGGTGGAACACGATATGTCCCTGGTCAGTGCTGTGGCCGATCGGGTCATATGCATGGCACAAGGTCGGGTATTGGCCCAAGGCAGTCCGACCGAAGTTCAAAGTCATCCGGCCGTCATTGCCGCTTATTTGGGAGCTTGAGCATGAGTGCCTTGCTGGAAGTGCGCAACCTGGAAACCTGGTACGGCCCGATCGCCGCCATGCAAGGGGTGAACCTGCAGGTCGAAAAAGGACAGATGGTCACGGTACTGGGGGCCAATGGCGCGGGCAAAACCACCTTGCTCAACACTTTGGCCGGTGTGATCGACCCCTTCAAAGGCCAAGTCCTGCTGAACAACGAGACCATCCACGGCCTGGACGCCGATGAGGTGTGCCGACGGGGTTTGGTGCTGGTGCCCGAGGGTCGCCAAATCTACCCCTTCCTCAGTGTGCGGGAAAACCTCAACATGGGGGCCTACACACGACGCGATGCCGAGGGCATTCGCCAGGACCTGGAGCGCGTCTTCCAATGGTTTCCGCGTTTGCTGGAACGGGCGCAACAACACGCTGGCTTGTTGTCCGGCGGCGAGCAACAGATGCTGGCCATCGGCCGCGCCTATATGGCGCAACCGCAACTGCTGATGCTCGATGAGCCCTCGCTGGGTCTGTCGCCCTTGCTGACCAAAGAAATCTTCAACATCATCAGCCGCATCCGCCTGGAAACGGACACTGCGGTTTTGGTGGTGGAGCAAAATGCCGCCATTGCATTAGCGCATGCGGACTATGGTTACATCATGGAGCTGGGCCGTATCGTGGCGGCCGACAGCTGCGCCGTGCTGAGTCAAAAAGCGGATGTGCGCGAAGCCTATCTGGGCGGTCACAGCACCCAAGGCATCAGCGGCACTTCGCAACGCTGGAAACGCCGCAAAACCTGGCGCTGAAACCGCACACCATGAACACCGCAGACACCATGAACGCTCCCGCCGCCATCTCTTATCTGGGCGAAGATACGCCTGCCAAAGTCTTTCGCCAGCGCTGTCGCACCTGGGCCGATCAACCGGCCATGCGCTACAAGCAACGCGGCCTGTGGCAAAGCACCACATGGGCCCAATACTTTGCCCGCGTGCGGGCAACCGGCTTGGCCATGCAAGCGCTGGGGCTTGAACGCGGTCAAGTGGTCTGCGTTCTGGCCGAAAACCGACCCGAATGGCTCTATGTCGATATGGGTGCTCAGTGCATGGGTCTGGTCGGCAACGGCGTCTACCCCACCTCTTCTGCGGGTCAACTGCAACACATCCTGATCGACTCAGGTAGCCGCATGCTGTTTGTTGAAAATCAAGAGCAACTCGACAAGGCCCTGCAAATTCGGACTCAATGCCCACAGCTGAGGCACATTGTGGTCATGGACCGTGAAGGCTTGCGCGGCTTTTCCGATCCGGATGTAGAGTTTTTTGATGAATTCATGGCCCGCGGCCTTGCCTTGGCTGAAACCCGTCAAGCCCTTTTTGAAGCCTCGATCGACAGCACTCAAGCCGAGGACCTGGCTTTTTTGGTCTACACATCGGGTACCACCGGGTCTCCCAAGGGAGCCATGACCCTCAACCGCAACCTGGTCTTTCAACTGAGTCTGGCCACCGACTACCTGGACATCCAGCCGGGAGATAAATCCGTGTCCTTTCTGCCGCTTTGCCATATCGCCGAGCGCATGTCTTCTGTCTACAACCCCTTGGCCTTGGGGCTGGTGGTCCACTTTCCAGAAAACTCGGGCACGGTGTTCAACGACATGCGTGAGGTGGCCCCGCATCTGGTGTTTGCACCGCCCCGCTTCTGGGAAAAAATGTATTCCCAAATCGACTTGTTCATGCGCGACGCCATCGCCCCGGCCCGCTGGACTTACCACACCACACGCGCCATGGGTGCAGCCAGGGTCGAAGCCCAGTTGCAGGGACAAGCCACCAGCCCACCCAGCCTCTTGCTCAAAGCCATGCAATGGTTAGCCTTGCGCAATGTCCGCATTTTTTTGGGTTTGCAAAACGTCAAGAGTGCACTCACCGGTGCCGCGCCTGTCCCCCCGGATTTGATCCGTTGGTATTTGGGCTGCGGCATCGAACTGCGCGAAGCCTTCGGCATGACGGAAACCACTGGCTTTTGCACCGCCACGCCCAAAGGCGCCATTCGTCTGGGTTGGGCAGGCGTTAAAGCCCCGGGCACTGAGCTGCGAATTGGCAAAGACAACGAGGTTTTGGTGCGTGGTCCCAACGTGTTCGGCGGTTACTGGAACATGCCCGATAAAACCCGCGAATGTCTAGACGATGAGGGTTGGCTGCATACCGGTGACTGCGGCGAAATCAATGCCGAGGGCTACCTGGCCATTCGCGACCGCATCAAGGACATTTTGATCACCTCAGGCGGCAAAAACATCACCCCCAGCCACATTGAAAGCCTGCTGAAGTTCAGCCCCTACATCACCGATGCCGTGGTGATTGGAGATGGCCGCAAATACCTCACTTGCCTGGTCATGATCGACCAAGAACATGTGGCCCGTCATGCCCAAGAAAACCAAGTGCCCTACACCGACTTTGGCAGCCTCACGCGAGCCCCTGAAGTGATCGCTCTGATCCACGGCGAAATTGAGCGCATCAACCCGCAACTGGCACGGGTGGAGCAAATCAAGTCTTTCAAAATCATCTCAGAACTGCTCACCGCCGAAGACGAAGAGCTCACCCCAACCATGAAACTCAAACGCAAAGTCATCGCCACCAAATATGCAGCGTTGATTGACAGCATGTACCCGAACTGAGGCGGCCGCTCAGGGTAAGCACGCATGCGTAAACCAGGCCTAGAGACTATCTTTTAACCATCAGGAGACACCATGAAACTCAACCGAAGACTTCTCATCCTCGCCACCACCGGCATGCTGGCCAGCGGGGTACAGGCCCAAACCACCCAAGGGGTGAGCGATAACGAAATCGTGATTGGCACCCACATCGACTTGTCGGGCCCTGCCGCACCCGGCATGCCCATGCTGAGAAACGGCATGCAGCTGCGCATTGACGAACTCAACGCCGCAGGTGGAGTCCACGGGCGCAAGATCAAACTCATTGTGGAAGACAACGGCAGCCAGCCTCAACTGGCGGTTCGGGCGGTGCAAAAGCTGATCAAAAGCGACAGCGTCTTTGCCATCGTCAACCCCTTTGGCTCCGGGCCCAATGCAGCAACAGTCAAACTCGCCAACGACGCAGGCGTGATGGTCTTCGCCCCATGGGGTGCATCGGGCATCATTCAAAAGGTCAGTGGCAACAGCCCGCTGCTGTTCACCACCGTCATGAACTACGACACCACCACTGCCTCGGCGCTGAGCTGGGCCGTGAACAACTGGAAAACCCAAAAAGTCGGCGTGATCTACCAAGAAGGCCCTTTTGGTGATCTGGTGCGTGGCGGCATCAACCAGGCACTCA
>CAXNFO010000224.1:0-4142 GCA_964201395.1 Limnohabitans sp. | reverse complement strand
CATTTTTCAACACCGAAGGTGTTGCTCAAAGTTTCCACGCCGTGGTCAAGCCTTTGGGCGAAGCGCGTCCAGGCTGGAAGGTTTTGCGCGTTTTGGGGCACATGCTCGGTCTGCCTGGTTTTGAAGTTGAAACCTTGGACGAAGTGCGGCACCAGGCTTGGTCAGCTGACATCGCCTCGCGCTTGTCGAACCAAACCCAAGCTGCGATGGACATCACACCCAATGGGCAGATGCCCATCACAGCTTCGATTTACCAACTCGATGGTTTGGTGCGCCGTTCGCCGCCTTTGCAGCGCACGGCAGATGCCCGCCCTGAGGTGATCCATGGTTGACGCGATTTTCTTCGCCGGACAGGGCTTGTTCGCTTTCCCAGCTTGGGGCTCGGTGATATGGCCGGTGTTGTGGACCCTGATCAAAATCGTCGCGGTGGTTTTGCCCTTGATGGGGTGCGTGGCCTACCTCACCCTGTGGGAGCGCAAAGCCATTGGCTTCACCCAAATTCGCTTGGGCCCCAATCGCACGGGACCGCTGGGATTGCTGCAGCCCATTGCCGACGCCCTCAAGCTCTTGACCAAAGAAATCATTTTGCCCACGGCGGCCAACAAGCCTTTGTTTTTGCTGGGCCCCATCATGACCATCATGCCGGCTTTGGCCGCTTGGGCCGTGGTGCCTTTTGGTCCTGAAGTGGCTTTGGCCAATGTCAATGCCGGCCTGTTGTTTTTGATGGCCATCACTTCCCTGGAGGTCTATGGGGTGATCATCGCCGGCTGGGGCTCCAACTCCAAATATGCGTTTCTGGGCGCCATGCGGGCATCGGCCCAAATGGTGAGCTATGAAATTGCCATGGGTTTTTGCCTGGTGGTGGTGCTGATGGTGTCATCCAGCCTCAACATGAGCGATATCGTCATGGGTCAGGCCAAGGGGCAGTTCGCTGAAGCTGGATTGAACTTCTTGTCATGGAATTGGCTGCCCCTTTTTCCGATTTTTATCATTTACTTCATCGCTGGTTTGGCCGAGACCAACCGCCATCCCTTTGACGTGGTCGAGGGCGAGTCCGAAATCGTTGCCGGCCACATGATCGAGTACTCCGGCATGTCTTTCGCCATGTTCTTTTTGGCCGAATACGCCAACATGATCTTGGTGTCCATGCTCACGGTGGTCATGTTTTTGGGTGGTTGGTTGCCGCCCATTGACAGCCCCTTGTTCAATGCCATCCCGGGTTGGATTTGGTTGGGCCTCAAGGTGTTCGTGGTCGTGACCATGTTCATTTGGGTGCGCGCCACGTTCCCTCGTTTTCGTTACGACCAAATCATGCGTTTGGGTTGGAAGGTTTTCATCCCCGCCACCTTGGTGTGGTTGGTGGTGGTGGGCTTGTGGATGCAAAGCCCTTGGACCCTGTGGCCATGATGCGGAGAAACCCACAATGACCAGCTTGGCGACCCGTTCCCCTTTTTCTTGGCGCGACTTCATCAGAAGCTTCATGCTGCTGGAGTTGTTCAAGGGCATGGCCCTGACCGGCAAATACATGTTCGCCCGCAAGATCACGGTGCAATTCCCCGAGGAAAAAACGCCTGCGAGTCCGCGCTTTCGCGGCTTGCATGCGCTGCGTCGTTACGACAACGGCGAAGAACGGTGCATCGCTTGCAAATTGTGTGAGGCGGTGTGCCCGGCGATGGCCATCACCATCGAATCAGATGTGCGCGATGACGGTTCACGCCGCACCACCCGCTACGACATCGACCTCACCAAATGCATTTTTTGTGGCTTTTGTGAAGAAAGTTGCCCGGTTGACTCCATTGTGGAGACCCACATCTTTGAGTACCACGGCGAAAAACGTGGCGATTTGTACTTCACCAAAGACATGCTGCTCGCTGTGGGTGACCGTTACGAACGCGAAATTGCTGCGCACAAAGCGGCCGACGCCAAATACCGTTGAATGCCATGGATACCACTTCCGCTTTGTTTTACCTCTTTTCCGTGGTCATGCTGTTTGCGGCCTTTCGGGTCATCACGGCCAGCAACACCGTGCATGCGGCCTTGTATTTGGTGTTGGCGTTCTTCCAAGCATCTGGTCTTTGGATGCTGCTCAAAGCAGAGTTCTTGTCCATCACCTTGGTGTTGGTGTATGTGGGTGCAGTGATGGTGTTGTTCTTGTTCGTGGTGATGATGCTCGATGTCAACATTGAGAGTTTGCGCAAAGGTTTTTGGCGCCACTTCCCGGTGGCCGCGACCATGGGCGCATTGATCGCCTTGGAATTGGCTGCTGTGCTGATGGGTGGGTTCCGCGCCACGCAGCCCATTGCCGAATTTGCCAACAGTTCACCCGATCCCTTGGCCCAAGCGTCCAACACCAAAGAGCTGGGCATTTTGATTTACACCCAATACCTGTACCCCTTGGAAGTGGCTGCTGTGATTTTGTTGGTGGCCATCATTGCAGCCATTGCTTTGACCTTGCGCACGCGCAAAGACAGCAAATACCAAGACCCCAGTGAGCAAGTTCGCGTCAAAGCCGCAGACCGCATGGAACTGCTCAAGATCGAACCGGTGCGTCCTGCACCCCCCAAAACCCAGGAGCAACCATGAGTTTGACGCTGGGTCACATGTTGACCGTCGGGGCCATCTTGTTTGCCTTGTCGGTCACGGGTATTTTTCTGAACCGCAAAAACCTCATCGTGTTGCTGATGGCCATTGAGTTGATGCTCTTGGCCGTCAACCTCAACTTCGTGGCCTTTTCCTACTTCTTGGGTGATTTGCATGGCCAGGTGTTTGTCTTTTTCATCCTCACCGTGGCCGCTGCAGAATCTGCCATAGGCTTGGCCATTTTGGTCTTGTTGTTCCGCAATAAAACCAGCATCCATGTGGAAGAACTCGACAACCTCAAGGGCTGACAGCACGGGCCAACCAACAACATGAACAGCACCTTGAACGCCACCCAACTTTTGATGGTCCCTTTGGCCCCGCTGCTGGGCTCGGTCCTGGCCGGTATTTTGGGAACCGCCCTGGGTGGGCGGCGCATCGGTCGCGGCGTCAGCCACAGCGTGACCATTTTGGGGGTGTTCATCTCCTTGATCATCTCCGCCATGACCCTGTACAGCGTGGCCGTGGAAGGGGCACGCTTCAATGAAACCCTCTACACCTGGATGGTGGTGGACGGTTTCAAAATGGAGGTCGGTTTTTTGGTCGACGGCCTGACCGCCATGATGATGTGCGTGGTGACTTTTGTGTCCTTGATGGTTCACATCTACACCATTGGCTACATGCAGGAAGACGAAGGCTACAACCGCTTTTTTGCCTACATCTCCTTGTTCACCTTCTCTATGTTGATGCTGGTGATGAGCAACAACATGCTGCAATTGTTTTTTGGTTGGGAGGCCGTGGGCTTGGTCTCTTACCTGCTGATTGGGTTTTGGTTCAATAAACCATCGGCTGTGTTTGCCAATATGAAGGCCTTTTTGGTCAACCGCGTGGGTGACTTTGGTTTCATCCTCGGCATTGGTTTGTTGGCAGCGTATACGGGCACCCTCAACTATGCCGAGGCCTTTGCCAAAGCCCCCGAACTGGCGACGCTCACCTTTCCCGGCACATCCTGGTTGTTGGTGACCGTGATCTGCATTGGCTTGTTTGTCGGTGCCATGGGCAAATCGGCCCAATTTCCTTTGCATGTCTGGTTGCCAGACTCCATGGAAGGCCCCACGCCGATCTCCGCTTTGATCCACGCCGCAACCATGGTCACTGCGGGCATCTTCATGGTGGCCCGGATGTCGCCGTTCTTTGAGTTGTCCGACACCGCTCTGAGCGTGGTGCTCGTCATTGGGGCTATCACCGCTTTGTTCATGGGCTTTTTGGGCATCATCCAAAACGATATCAAGCGCGTGGTGGCCTACTCCACCTTGTCGCAGCTGGGTTATATGACGGTGGCCTTGGGTGCTTCAGCATACTCTGTGGCTGTGTTTCACCTGATGACACACGCTTTTTTCAAAGCCCTGTTGTTTTTGGCGGCCGGCTCTGTGATCATGGGTTTGCACCACAACCAAGACATCCGCTGGATGGGCGCTGTGCGCAAATACATGCCCATCACCTGGATCACCTCATTGCTGGGCTCTTTGGCCTTGATCGGCACCCCTTTGTTTTCAGGTTTTTAC
>CAXNFO010000223.1:0-4145 GCA_964201395.1 Limnohabitans sp. | reverse complement strand
GTTCAGCGGGCACATTTTCTTTTTTGGGTTGCAAAACATCCTGGGCGTGGACATCCTCTGCGGTCAAGCGATCCCACTCAACCAGGGTGATCTTGGAGGGGCTGCGCTCCAAGATGGTCATCATCACCACATGAATCTTCAAGCTGACGGTCAGTGATTCACTCATCCACTCAAAGGGCGATTTACGGGCCTCAGCATCGTCCTCTGCGATCTGAGGATGAATTTCTTGCCAAAACGCAACAGACAAATCGTGCATGAGTTTGAGGCCACAAGCCAGTCCTTGCAGGCCGTGCAAGCGCATCCAAGCCTCGGTCAACCACGCCACCAACTGCAAGTCTTTGGTTTTTTGGGTCAAGGCCTCAAAGCATTGCTTTTCGATATACAGCCAATCGGCTTTTTTCAGTGGACGCTCCCATTGGCGCATGGGCAAATGGGGGTCGTCTTCCTCACGCGCCAGCCGGATGTCCGTATAGATGGGCTCATACCGCAGCGAAGGCCCACAAGGCGACTGTTCACCCATGGGCAGCAGAACTTCCCCCAGTTTGAATAAAAGATCTGTGCTCATAAACAAGATATCAAGGCATTCACCATTCAGGCGCTTTGGTGGGAAAGGAAGAAGGCCATGCCAACAATGTTTTTTTGCCCGCAGGGCTGATCCCCATTCGAAGAAAGACTCGGGCTTGGGTATCAGTGCCGCTGTTTTTGCCATCCTCAGTCTGTGGTTGCAAAGGAAATTCAAACCGCAAAACCTGCACACGGCCATCCGCACGGGCATTGCGCTCGGCCTCTTTATGGACCGCCAAAATACTGAACAACGCCCAAGGGTCGTTGAATCGGTAGCTCACCGTTTTTTCCTCTATCGACATGTGCGCCTGTTTGGCGTCGGCCCTGGGTTTGAGGGGGCTGTCTTTGGCAATGCGCAAAGACACCACGATGGGCAACCCTGGCTCCCAATACAGTGTCTTGCCAGAGTCTTTGAGGCGCAAAATCTGATTGCCCGAGGAAACAGACCAATCAATGATTCGGCCACCCTCTTTTTCATCACTGAGATTGGCCCTGAAATCCACACTGACATCGTAGCCAGCCGCTGAGCCAGGCTCCAGCGGAAACAACGGCGCCAACAATTGGCGCACCCGCAGGAATTGCTCTTCAAACTTTTTGATGTGCGGTGGGTAGCCTATTGATGACTTGGTGCCAACGGACGGTGATGACGCTTCCGCCATGGTTTTGTGGACGCGGTCGAACTGGGTCAAGGATGTGGCGACATCATCCATGTCCGCAGGGGGCGACTCCAACCGCAGCGCATTGCCACCCGATGCCTGGGCGCCCATGACGGGGGGAGATTTGAAAGGCCACCGGCCCGACAAATCGCGGTTAAAGACATTGGAGAATTGGGTCCAAATTTGCCTGCGTTCTTGGTCTTTGAGAACAGCGCATCGGTTCAACAAGCCCGATTGCAAGGCCTGCAATCGATCGGCAAACATGTCATAGTTTCGCCGCGCCGTGCTGACTTTGGACAGCCGTTCGATGCAGTTGGCAAACTCCAACTCGCTGCCATTGCTCTGCAAAAATTGAACCAAGCCGCCCAACGAACTGGTTGGACTTTTCAGTTTGCTTCGGGCCACATCAGCGCTCAAGCCCAACCATTTCTGGACCAATGGATGATTGGGCTGAAGACTGCTCAAAATTTGCAACAGGGGCTCGGCTTCTTTGGTTGCGTTTTCGATGTACGCCACCTGTTGGGCCACATATGCGGCAAGACCAGCTGCATCCGAAGCCTCATAGACATGAACCAAAGGACTTCCAGCACCGGACCAAGCTTTGAATTCCGGATCTCTGGGCAGAAACAAATTGGCCTGAACAAATGCATCATCCAGCAATCTCAACCGGGTCATGATGTCGCGCGAGATGATATTTTTGAGCGTCGCAGCCGCATCTGAAGCGCCCAATTCGTTGAGCAACGCAACCAGTCGGGCCAATCTGGGTTGATCTGACTCGGTCAATGAAACCTGCTGAACTGGCCTCGAAGTGGTCAACATGGCCTGGGAAGTCGACTCTAGAACCTTGGAGGTCAGTGCACCATACAAAAATCGCGTGGCCTGTGGCTTCAGCTGCGCAGGAAATTTCAGCAGGAGATCATTTTCCAGGGCTCTCTTGATATCTCCATAAGCCAATGCCTGGTCCAGCCGTTGGCGATCCCAACTCACGGACGCGCCATTCGCTTCGGTCAATTTTTTGGGCGAGTTGTTTTTCACATAGGGCAAGGCCAGCATCTTGACCAATGCATCCGACAAAGCCTGCCTTTCCGCATTGAACACCCATCGATTGTCTTTGTCGTTCCAATCCAACTTGCCGACCAATGAGGTGGCGTTTTCGCTGCCAATGCTGTCCCAGTCGGCCAAGAATTTGGCAAATGAAAGCTTGAGTCGCTTCAGGGCTGCATCGGTGACATCAGGTCCCAGCAAGGAGTTGGCCTTGGCGGCTTGCATGAGTTTGTCGAAATTGGCCCCAAATTCCGGCGTACGACGTTGAATCCAGACACCCTTGCCTGCCTGCAAAAAACTGGCTTGATCACGCAACTGCAAGGACAGCTCATCCCAAGCTTGAATGCCCAAGGTGCCATCAAACGATGATGTGGTCTCCGTGCTGACCTGCGCAATCAGCTCTGAATAACGCGACTCGACGTACAAGAGATAATTTTTCGACAAAGTCGTTTGGGTCAATTCGTCAAACATCAACCCAAATGCACAGGCTGAGGCTTGGCGCATGGCGGTCAAATCAACCATGCCACCGCTGGGTGCGCTTTTGCGAAAAATTTCAGCAATTTGGCCCGTGTTGCCATTCAGCTCGACACCCATCAGCACCTTGACCAACAGTCGCAGATCCTCGCCGTGGGCGGCATGGGTTTTATCGGTCAAGCGTGCCAATGCCATCACAGCTCTTTGCAACTCTTCGGCTCGCCTGACATATTGCTCCAACAAGACAAATTCGGCTTGCTCATCCACTTCCAAATCGCGCTGTCCATTGGATGTGGCCCTATCAGACCAGGATTTCGGTAAGCCACAACTGGAGCCCGTCAACAAAGAACCATTGGTGCTGTCAATGGATGCACCCGTCATGTCTGCCACAGCTGAGTTGAGGCTGATTCGAATGGGGTCGAATGCTGTTTTTGCAAAACCATCGGCAATGCGATTTTGGACCTTTGAATTCAAGTCATCCACATACGACCAGGACCCTGGCATGGGCAAGGCCCACAAAGCGCCCGCATTCAAAGAATCCAACAATCTCAGAGCGCGCAATGCACGATCTTTGCTTTTTTCTATATCAAAAGTTTCATCACGACTTCGGCGCAAAGCATCCCTGGTTTCTTGGTTGAATTGTTCAATCACCACCACCAATTCGCCGGCCACGTAATTGATCTTTAAAGATGCCAGCCCAAGGGCAAGCAACCAAACCGCCACGAAGCCGCCCGTTCCCCAGCGAACTGCTGTGTGAACGGCGGGTCTGCGCATTTTTTGGGTGCGTGACGATCGAACCAGACCAATTTCGGGAAATATTTTTTTCTCAAAAAGGTCTCTTAAAAATGCCGGTTGCTGGGCATTTCTGACCTGATAGAGATTGTCTTGCTCCGCCAATGCATAGGGCGGATGGGTGTTGGCAAGCAATACAGCCGACTCACTGCTGTCACCCGTCAGATAAAAACCCCTGAGCAAAAATGGATCGTGGTATGCACTCGGGCGCATCAACTCATCCATGAAAGCACGCAGCCCCTGCCGCAACTTGTTGACTTCTGAGGGCAGCAAGAAATACTCTGCACAGTCCCTGTCAGGCAGTTCTAAAGCGCTGAGCTCCGTGCAGGCTTCAGACAGAGTCATCGTGATCTCATCCATGCCCTGATCGATCCATCTTTCCTGAAACGGAGCAGAAAGATCATTAGGGGACGACCACCCCAAGATACTGCGCCGCATGGGCGAAGGCAATGCCGAAGAAAACCGCGAAAACCCAGGAATCTTTTCGCACCCACTGACAACGATGTAGACCGGAAACTGCAGTGCAAATCGGTGTTGTGCCAACCACAAACGCCGGCTCAATCCTTTGGCCATGGCCAAGAGAGAAGCCATGCCCTCAGGGCCAGAGTCCAGGAG
>CAXNFO010000222.1:0-4148 GCA_964201395.1 Limnohabitans sp. | reverse complement strand
GCCACCGAAAAAGGCTACGGAAAGCGCACGCCGATCGACGAATACACCCGCCATGGCCGCGGCACCAAAGGCATGATCGCCATCCAGCAATCCGAGCGCAATGGCAAAGTGGTGGCCGCCACCTTGGTGCGGGCCGAAGACGACATCATGCTCATCACCGACCGCGGCGTGCAGGTTCGCACCCGGGTGAGCGAAATCCGCGAACTCGGCCGCGCCACCCAAGGCGTGATCCTCATTGCCTTGGACGAAGGCGCCAAGCTCAATGGCTTGCAACGCATTGTGGAAAACGACGCGCAAGGCCAAGAAGGCGAGGGCGAGTCGGGTGATGAAGACGGCGCCAATGCGGCACCCAGCGAGCCCACACCCTAAAACGGCATGACCCGGCCTTACAACTTTTCTGCCGGCCCAGCGGCCATGCCGCTGGAGGTGCTGCAACAAGCCGCCGCCGAGATCAGCGACTGGCACGGCAGCGGCATGGGTGTGATGGAAATGAGCCACCGCGGAAAAGAGTTCATGGCCATCCACGACAAGGCGCTCAACGATTTGCGCAACTTGCTGAGCATCCCCAGCGAGTTCGACATTTTGTTCATGCAAGGCGGTGGCATTGCCGAAAACGCGATTGTTCCGCTCAACCTCGGGCGCGGCGCCACGGCTGACTTTGTACTCAGCGGCAGCTGGGGTGAAAAATCTTTGCGCGAGGCCCAGCGCTATGGCCCCACCCACGTGGCCGCCACCAGCCAAGCCCAAGGCTTTGACCACCTGCCCGACCCAAGCCTTTGGCAGTTTAGCGCCAACCCGAGCTATGTGCACCTGTGCACCAACGAAACCATCCATGGTGTGGAGTGCCACACCCTGCCCGACCTGAAAGCCCTGGGTTGCGACGCACCCCTGGTGATTGATTTTTCATCCCACGTGCTGTCGCGCTCTGTGGACTGGTCGCGCGTGGGTTTGGCCTTTGGTGGGGCACAAAAAAACATTGGCCCGGCAGGCCTCACCTTGGTGGTGGTGCGCAAAGACTTGCTCGGCCACGCCCTGTCCATTTGCCCCAGCGCCTTCAATTACCAAACGGTGGCGCAAAACAATTCCATGTTCAACACCCCGCCCACTTACGGCATTTACATGGCGGGCTTGATTTTTGAATGGATCGCGCAACAGCGCGAAGGCGATTTGCGAGGGGTGGCCGCGCTAGAGGCGCGCAACCAAGCCAAAGCCGCCTTGCTCTACAACTGCATCGATAAATCGAGCCTGTACGACAACCGCGTGCATGCCGCATCCCGCTCGCGCATGAACGTGCCGTTTTTCCTGCGCGACGAGTCGCTCAACGCCGCGTTTTTGAGCGGTGCCCAAGCGCGTGGCTTGCTGCAACTCAAAGGCCACAAGTCGGTGGGCGGCATGCGCGCCAGCATTTACAACGCCATGCCTTTGACCGGTGTTCAAGCCTTGGTCGACCACATGCAAGACTTTGAAAAAACCCAAGCCTGAACCATGCGCTGCACACGCACGTCATCGCGAGGTTCCAACCAACATGGCGGCCTTCACCTCAACGGACGTTGACAGACAAGCCCCAAGCCCCGCCACCCTCTAGCCCACACACACCATGAGCCAGCCCTCCGCACCTGTGACCTCGGCCGACCTGGCCCCGCTGCGCGACCAAATTGACGCGCTGGACAAACAACTGTTGCACCTGCTCAACCAGCGCGCGCGGGTGGCCGAGCAAGTGGGTGAGATCAAAAAACGCGAAGGCTCGCCGTTTTTCCGCCCCGACCGGGTGGCGCAGGTGCTGCAAAAAATCCAAGACTTGAACCCTGGCCCCTTGCACGGCAGCCATGTGGCCGCCATCTGGCGCGAAATCATGTCCGCCTGCCTCGCTCTGGAAGCGCCGCAACGCGTCGCGGTGCTGGGCCCACAAGGCACTTTTTGCGAACAGGCCGCGATCGAGTTTTTTGGCAGTGCGGTGCAACTCAACTACTGCGCCAACTTTGACGAGGTGTTCCACGCCACCGCCGCAGGAGCGGCGCAATTTGGTGTGGTGGGCATGGAAAACACCAGCGAAGGCGTGGTCGCACGGTCGCTCGATTTGTTTTTGCGCTCCCCCGTGCATGTGGTGGGCGAAGTCAGCTTACTGGTGCGCCACAACCTGATGCGCTTGAGCAACAGCACCGAAGGCATCGAGGTGGTGCTGGCCCATCCCCAGGCCTTGGCACAGTGCCAAGCCTGGCTCACCCAACACCTGCCCCATGCGGAGCGGCGTGCCGTGTCGAGCAATGCCGAAGGCGCCCGCTTGGCCGCCACCAACCCGGCCTGGGCGGGCATTGCCAGCGAGCGCGCGGCCAACCAATTTGGTCTGCACATCGTGGCCCCCGCCATCCAAGACGAGGCCCACAACCGCACCCGTTTTGCGGTGATTTGCCTGCCCCAAACCATGGCCACGCCACCCGCGTCGGGCAAAGACTGCACCAGCTTGGTGGTGTCGGTGCCCAACCGCCCCGGTGCCGTGCACGACCTGTTGGTACCGCTCAAAACCCATGGCGTGTCGATGACGCGCTTTGAATCGCGACCGGCCAAATCGGGGCAGTGGGAATACTTCTTCTACATCGACATCCAGGGCCACACCAGCCAAGCCCATGTGGCCCAAGCCTTGGCCGAGCTCCAGTCTCTGTGCGCTTTCTACAAGGTGCTGGGTTCTTACCCGGTCAGCGCCTGAAAGTCGCGCATGCAACCCTTGGCTTCACCGCACTTTGAGCGCCTCGCCTTGATTGGTTGCGGCCTGATGGGCGGCTCCTTTGCCCTGGCCGCCCGCCAAGCGGGTTTGGTGCGAACCATCGTCGGCTTCAGCGCCTCCGAAAAAACCCGCCAACGCGCACGCGAACTGCGCGTCATCGACCAGGCCTGCGCCAGCATCGCCGAGGCCGTGCATGGGGCCGATTTGGTGCTGCTGGCCGTGCCGGTGGGCGCCATGGCCAGCAGCTTTGCCGCCATGGCACCGGCTTTGTCGGCCCAAGCCCTGTTGATGGACGTGGGCTCGACCAAAAGCGATGTGATCGCTGCAGCCCAAGCCCATTTGGGCGACAAACTCGCCTGCTTTGTCCCGGCACACCCAATCGCTGGCAAAGAAGTGGCGGGCATCGAGCACGCCGATGCACGGCTGTACCAGGACCGGCGCACCATCCTCACCCCTTTGTCGTCCAACAGCATGCGCCACACCAAACAGGCGCACGACATTTGGTCGGCCATGGGCAGCCATGTGAGCACCATGACCGCTGCGGACCATGACCAAACCTTTGCCGCCGTGAGCCACCTGCCGCACTTGCTGGCCTTTGCCGCCGTGCATGCCTTGGCCACGCACCCACAGGGCGCAGACTTTTTGGACATGGCAGGCCCAGGCTTTCGCGACTTCTCGCGCATCGCTGCCAGCGACCCTGCCGTGTGGCGCGACATTCTGAGCGCCAACCGCACCGAGGTGTTGGACCAATTGGCGCACTTTCGCGCTTCGTTGGTTCTGTTTGAAGCCGCCATGCAAAGCGGCGACACCACAGGCTTGCAGCAACTTATCCAGAAAGCCAGCGACGAGCGCGCGGGTTGGGCATTGCAATCGGGTTCGATGCAATCTGGCAATTGACCGTCACAACGGCGTGGCTTAAACTGGTTAGCCAACTGGTCAGTTAGCAACCAAGGAATTGTCAATGAACACATGGCCCGTTCAAGATGCCAAAGCGCGGTTCAGCGAATTGTTGACCGCTTGCCTCACCGATGGCCCGCAAATGGTGACCAAGCGCGGGGCCGAAACCGCCGTGCTGGTTCCGATGCGAGAGTGGCGTCGTTTGCAAAGCGCCGAACGCCCCCCATTGAAGCAACTGCTCTTGCAAGCCGATGTGCGCACCACCCAACTGGTGCCACCACGCCAGCAATCCAAGCGGCGCAAGGCCGAGTCTTTGACCTGAATCCATGTAATTGCTCGACACCAATGTAGTGTCTGAACTGCGTAAACCCAAGCCACACGGCGCTGTGCAGGCTTGGTTCAGGGGCATTGATGAAGCACAGTTGTTCTTGAGTGCCGTCACACTGGGAGAGATACAAGCGGGCATCGAACTGACACGCCGTCAAGACCTCGCCAAGGCCCAAGCCATAGAGCTATGGCTCGATCAACT
>CAXNFO010000221.1:0-4156 GCA_964201395.1 Limnohabitans sp. | reverse complement strand
TTAATCAAATAAATGTCCGTCAAAAGTGCTATGAAGTGTAAAAGAAACGAAAACTTTTTATAACTACACAAAAGTTAACAGTAATCGTTATGTTTAACCAATAATAAATCCTAAGCATTCATTTGTGTGGGTTATCACTTTGCCCCTTGGGATAGCTCCCCACGATGTGCTGCGACTACACTGGTGACCCTGTAAATCGACAAGCAAAAGGGTTGATGTGAATACGGAAAACATGCGATTTGGAAGCGGTCATGCGGTCAAGCGTTTGGAAGACGACTTGTTACTCAAAGGCCAAGGCTTGTTCACCGATGACGCCCAGGTCGAGGGCCTGCAGCACATCTGGTTTGTGCGCTCGGTGTACCCGCATGCGCTTTTGAAAAGCGTCGATGTGGCCGCTGCGCGCGCCATGCCCGGCGTGTCTTTGGTGGTCACCGGCGCAGATTTGGCCCAAGCGGGCATCAAGCCCTTGCCCAAACCCGCCGGCTTCAAACGTGCCGATGGTTCGCCGGCGGCCAGCCCACCGCGCTACCTGATGGCCCATGAGCGGGTGCGCTTTGTGGGTGAAGTGGTGGCCGTGGTGGTGGCCGACAGCGTGGAAAACGCGCGCAATGCCGCCGAGGCGGTAATGGTCGACTACGACGAGCTGCCCAACGCCACCGGCGTGCACGCAGCTTTGGCCGCAGATGCCCCCCGGTTGTGTGACGACGTGCCCGACAACATCGTGGCCGAGACGCGTTATGGCGACGCACAGGCCGCCCAACAAGCTTTTGCCAGTGCCGCCCATGTGGTCAAACTGCACATTGACAACCAACGCTTGGCCGCCCTGACCCTGGAGCCGCGCAGCGTGTTGGCCTACATCGACCAAGGCCGCTTGACCATGCGCATGAGCAGCCAAATGCCCAGCGGTGTGCGCACACTGGTGAGCGATTTGCTCGGCCTGCCCAAAGAAAAAGTGCGGGTCTTGGTGGGTGACGTGGGCGGTGGATTTGGCATGAAAACCGGCATGTATCCTGAGGACGGCGTGGTGGCGTATTGCTGCCATGTGCTGCAACGCCCGGTCAAATGGATGGCCGAGCGCGCAGAAGACTTTCTCAGCTCCACCCATGGCCGCGACATCGAAACCCAGGCCGAAATGGCCTTGGCCGCCGACGGCAAAATTTTGGCCCTGCGCATCGACACCTTGGCCAATGTGGGCGCCTACCCGGCTCCCACCGGGGTGGCCATTCAGGTCATGATTGGCCCTTGGGTGCAGACCAGCGTGTACGACATCCAGACCATTGACTTTCATTTCACCGCCGTGTTGACCAACACCGCCACCATGGGCGCTTATCGGGGTGCGGGCCGGCCCGAAGCGATCTTCAACATCGAGCGCTTGATGGACGAGGCGGCGCGCCAAATCGGCATGGACCGCGTGGCCCTGCGCCGGCGCAACATGATTGCGCCCAGCTTGATGCCCTACAAAAACGCCATGGGCCAAACCTATGACGTGGGTGCGTTTGAGCACATCATGGACAAAGGCCTGGCGCTGGCGCAGTGGGATGGTTTTGCCCAACGCGAGGCAGCTTCTAAGGCGCGCGGCAAGTGGCGCGGTTTGGGGTTGGCGACATTTTTGGAGTGGACCGGCGGCAACGCCTTGGAAGAAAACGTCACCGTCACCATCGCCGCCGATGGGGTGATCGAGGTGTTCAGCGCCGTGGCCCCCATGGGCCAGGGCATCGCCACCTCGCTGGCGCAATTGGTGATTGATGTGTTTGGTGTGCCGATGTCGCAGGTGCGCATTGTGTTGGGCGACACCGACCGCGGCGACGGCTTTGGCAGCGCTGGTTCGCGCTCCTTGTTCACCGGTGGCTCGGCGGTCAAAGAGGGTTCTGAGCGCAGCTTGGCGCAAGCCCGTGAGTTGGCCGCCAAAACACTGGAAGTGGCGGGCGCCGACTTGGCCTACGAGGCTGGGCGTTTTCAGGTCAAGGGCACCGACATCGGTCTGGGCCTGGGTGAGCTGGCGCAGCGCCAGCCCGATGGCCGCATGCACTTGGCCTCGACCACCAAGGTCAGCGGGCCCACCTGGCCCAATGGCTGCCATGTGTGCGAGGTCGAGGTCGACCCGGCCACTGGCAGCGTGGAGTTGGTGGCTTACAGCTCGGTCAATGACGTGGGCCGGGTGGTCAACCCGACCATCGTGCGCGGTCAGCTTGACGGCGGCGCGGTGCAAGGCATTGGCCAAGCCCTGTGCGAGCAAATGACCTACGACGCCGAAACCGGCCAGTTGCTCACTGGCAGCTTGATGGACTACGCCGTGCCCCACGCCGACATCATGCACGCCAACTTTGTCACCGAAATGGACGAGTCCGTGCCCTGTAAAAACAACCCCATGGGCGTCAAAGGCGTGGGCGAGTTGGGCACCATTGGTGCCACGCCTGCGGTGGTCAATGCGGTGGCTGACGCCTTGGCGCGCAATGGCCATGCGGCGCAGGCCAGCCAGTTGCAAATGCCCATCACGCCGTACCGCTTGTGGACCTTGCTCAACGCTTGAGCGGCCCCCGCCCCACAGCCCCCCCTTCAGCCCATCCGATGGCCAGCCATGCAGCGGCGTGACTTTCACCGTTGGGCCCAGGTCCACGCCATGGCTTTGGCCTTGGCGCCATGGAAGCAGGCGGTGGGCCAAGCCGAGGCGGATCCACGGCGCTGGCGCGACAACCCGTTCACCTTGGGCGTGGCCAGCGGCCAACCCCGACCTGACACCGTGGTGTTGTGGACCCGCTTGGTGGTCGGCCCGCAAGACCGTGCCGACAGCGCCTCCGACCCGGCGCGGGTGGTTTGTGAGGTGTTTGCCGACGAGGCCTTGCGCCAACGCGTGTGGCACAGCGACATCACCACCGATGCGCAGCGCGGCCACAGCGTGCATGCCCTGGCCACAGGCCTGGCACCCGGGCGCCCTTATTGGTACCGCTTTCGCTGTGGTGATGCGATCAGCCCGGTGGGCCGCACCCGCACCGCGCCACGCCCCACCGACGATGTGCGCCGACTGCGCCTGGCCCTGGCCTCGTGCCAACACTATGAACAAGGCGAATATGTGGCCCATGCGGACATCGCGCGCCAAGACCTGGACTTGGTGGTGTTTGTCGGCGACTACATCTACGAGAGCACCAACCCGCGCTTGGCCATCCGCAAGCACACCGGCGGCGAGCCCAAAACCTTGGACGAATACCGCCAGCGCTATGCGCTGTACAAATCAGACCCGCACCTGCAAGCGGCCCACGCCGCGCACCCCTGGTTGCTGATGTGGGACGACCACGAGGTGGTCAACGACTATGCGGCTGACCGCGATACACGCAACACCCCGCTGGAGGTGTTCATGCAGCGCCGCGCGGCAGCCTATCAAGCCTATTTTGAACACCAGCCCCTGGCCTTGGGGCCCGACCCGAGCAGCCCATGGGGTGCCAGCATGCGATTGCACCAGCACCTGCCCTGGGGCCGCTTGGCCGACCTGTGGACGTTGGATTGCCGCCAGTACCGCAGCCCCCAAGCCTGCCAAGACCCCAACCGCGGCGGCGGCCGGGTGGTGACCCAGTGCGCCGAACTCGATGAGCCTGGGCGCACCATGCTCGGCGCCGCCCAAGAAGATTGGCTGTACCAGGGCTTGCGCCAATCCAGCGCCACTTGGAAGCTGCTGGCGCAGGCCACGCAAATCAGCCCCACCTCGGTCAGCACGCCCTTGGGCCGGGCCACTTACACCGATGCCTGGGACGGCTACCCGCAAGCGCGGCGGCGTTTGCTGCAAGCGCTGGCCGATGGGCCGGTCAGCAACGTGCTGACTTTGGGCGGCGATGTGCACATGAACGTGGCCGCCAAGTTGCGCTTGCAGCCCAATGACGACAACTCACCGGTGGTGGCCAGCGAATTTGTCGCCACCTCCATCACCTCGCGCGGCTTGGGCGAGAGCGTGCTCAACGCGGCGCGCTCAGCCAACCCCGACATTGTTTACGCCCGTTCTGATGAGCGCGGTTATGCGCTCATCCACATCGAGCCCGAGTCGGCGGTGTGTGAATTCCGCACCACGCCTTTTCCGGCGGGCACCCGCGCCGATTTGACCGTGCAAGCGCGCTTCCAAGTCGAGCGCGGGCGGGCGGGCCCGGTCAAACTTTGATTTTCGCCAGCG
>CAXNFO010000220.1:0-4177 GCA_964201395.1 Limnohabitans sp. | reverse complement strand
CACCCAAGCAACTGGGCGAAATCTTTTTCGACAAACTCGGTTTACCGGTGATCAAAAAAACCGCTACCGGTGCGCGCAGCACCGATGAAGAGGTGTTGGAAAAACTTGCTGACGACTACCCGCTGCCGGCGAAAATTTTGGAGCACCGTTCTCTCTCCAAACTCAAAGGCACGTACACCGATAAGTTGGCGCAATTGGCGCAACCGCGCACCGGCCGCGTGCACACCCATTACGCCCAAGCCGTGGCAGTGACGGGGCGCTTGTCCAGCAACGACCCGAATTTGCAAAACATCCCCATCCGCACGCCGGAAGGGCGCAAAGTGCGCGAGGCTTTTGTGGCACCTGCGGGCAGCGTGATTGCCAGTGCCGATTACTCGCAAATCGAGTTGCGCATCATGGCCCACATCAGCGACGACCCGGCCTTGCTCAAAGCCTTTCACGATGGCTTGGATGTGCACAAAGCCACGGCGGCCGAGGTGTTTGGCCTGACGCCTGATGCGGTGAGCAGCGAGCAACGCCGCTACGCCAAGGTGATCAACTTCGGCTTGATTTACGGCATGAGTGCGTTTGGCTTGGCCAAGGCACTGGGCATCGACAACACGGCCGCCAAAAACTACATCGAGCGCTACTTCCAGCGTTTTGCCGGTGTGAAGCGCTACATGGACGACACCCGTGCCCAAGCCAAAGCGCAAGGCTATGTGGAGACGGTGTTTGGGCGGCGTTTGTATTTGCCCGAGATCAACTCACCCAATGGGCCGCGCCGTGGTGGGGCTGAGCGTGCCGCCATCAACGCACCCATGCAAGGCACAGCGGCCGACCTCATCAAGCTCAGTATGGTAAAAGTGCAGCAGGTGTTGGACCTTGAAAAACGTGGCACCCGTATGATCATGCAGGTGCACGATGAACTGGTGTTCGAGGTGCCTGATTCAGAGGTGAATTGGCTGAAAACCGAAGTGCCGCGCATCATGGCGGGGGTGGCGCAGCTCAAGGTGCCGTTGCTGGCTGAAGTGGGGATGGGCGCCAACTGGGATCAGGCGCATTGAGGTCATTCTGCTATTAGGTTTCTCTGACTTCACGCAACTCCACATTGGTCTGGCGCAGTCGATCGGCCAAAACCAAAGCCAAAGAGCGCATCACGCCCAAGCTCATCGAAGGGGATCCAGCAGCCAGTTTGGCAAAGGCGTTTCGATCGATGGCAAAAATCTCGGTTTCCTGTGAAGCCTGCACATAGGCCGAGGGCGCCCGCCCATCTAAAAAAGACATTTCGCCAAAAAATTGGCCACGGCTCAAGGTGGCCAAGTGGATGGCGCTGCCGGTGCTGGTCTTCAAGCTGACCTTGACTTCGCCACGGCTGATCAGCATCAACGCACGCCCCAAAGACGTGGGTTCAAGCACCAGCTCGCCTTCTTGATAGGTGCGAACTTCTTTGCACCGATCCAAGGCCTCCAACTCGGATCGGCCCATGCCGTGGAACAGCTCGAACTTGGCCACGGGCAGTCCTTGACCCTGGGGGTGGACATAGCCTTCTTGCACCAAGGTCTCTTCTTCAATCCATTCCAAGGCTTGATCCAACTCGGCGAAAACTTTGCTGGAGTTGTCTGATAACAGACCCATTTGGTCAATGTAGCTGCGCAAATTCCTGCCGTTGGGCAAGCGATCGGGCACTCGTGTCAGGACCAAGCGCGCTTGATGGTTGGCCAAGTTGCTGCGAATGCGTTCAATCATCTGGCTTGCAGTCATGTCCATGGACTGCACCCGCATGAAGTCCAGCACCACAAACTTGGCTTTTTTGATCTCGGGTTCAATGGCGCTGAACAACTGATGGGTGGTGCCAAAAAACAGGCTGCCTTGCAATTCAAAGACAAGGGTTTGATGGCCTTTGGCAGACAAAATTTCCTGCTCGCGCTGGCTGCGCACCCGCGAAGAAAAGACCTTGTTGCCCCAGTTTTTGCGGCGGATGGTGGTGGTGTGGATTTGCTCGCTCAAAAACAAAAAGATCGCCAATGCAATGCCGACCGCCGAGGCGGCGATCAAGCTGACCGTGTTGGCCACGACGACCACCAAAACAATCACGCCAAAGTCCAGCCGGGTTTGATGCGAGCGAATCATTTGCAGGGACGGCCAGTCGATCATCTTCATGCCAATCACCACCAACATCGCGGCCAAGGCGGGTACCGGTATCCAAGCGATCATGGAGGTCAGCAACAAAATCACCACCAAGGACCCCAGCCCTTGAAACACCCCCGACAAATGCGTGCTGCCCCCGCTGGCTTTGCTCACCAAACTGGCCCCGATCGAGCCCGAACCGGTGGCCCCGCCAATCAGGCTGGATGCCAAATTGCCCAAGCCCTGCCCCCGCAGCTCTTGGTTGGAGTCGTGCCGCGCGCCGGTGACGGCGTCCAGCACCAGGCATTTGTTCAGGGTGTCAATCGACAAGAGCACCGCCAAGGTCATGGCCGGCAACACAATTTGCTGCCAGGGAGGTAAGCCCGAGGCCACCAACTGGTCCCACGGTCGGGTCACGGCATCCACGAAAGCTTCGAGATTCACGTTCAAGGGACCGATGATCAAGGGGTTGTCGTGCAGGTTCAACAACTCAGGCCAAGCGCTCAAAGCCATGGCCCAGTACACGACCATGCCAGCCACCAAGCCCTGGATCACCCCGGGGACGCGTTTGGACAGGCGTGGTGCAAGCAGCATGCCCATCACCGTCGCCAAGCCCACCAGCAAAGAGGGCCATTGCCACAAGCTGGGTGCACTGAGCCATTGCCAGACATTCATTTCTTTGGGCAGTGCCAGCCATTTGGGCAATTGGTCCAAGACCATGATCAATCCCACCCCACTGAGGTAGCCACTCACCACCGGGTAGGGCATGTATTTGATCAATTCACCCAGACGCATGACCCCAAAGGAGAGCTGAATCAGGCTGCTGAGCAAGGCGACCAAAAACAGGCTCAAAATCACATGGGCCGCATCGTTGCCAAGCTGCACCATTTGCAGGGTCAAGGCGGCCAGCACAGCCGCCGCCGGGGCACTGGGCGCTGATATCAAACGGGGCGTGCCACCAAAGAGGGCGGCCACCAGCCCCAAGGTCGCCGCGCCCATCATGCCGGCCATCGCACCTTGGGCACCAAAGGCGCTGCCCAGGGGTGAAAAAATCGTGACGCCAAAGGCAATCGCCGATGGCAAGGCCACCAGCATGGCGGATAAACCGCCCCAAAGGTCGCCAATGGCTTTGTGTTGATGTGCAAATGAACGCATGTGGACGGCCCGGTTAAATTGTCATTTGCAAAAAAATGCTAAAACTCATTTTAGGCAGTGATTTCCCCAGAAACAAATGCCAAATGTGAAAGGTGCCATGATCATTTTCATGGTTTTGACAGATTTTGGGCGATGGGGCAATCCACGCCCCTTCCGGCAGGACGGTTCTGTAGACTCGATCGGAGCTTTCTGGCTTTTGAATTGGAGAACTTAAAGATGAGTAAAACCTTGCCGCCCCCCACGCTGGAACACCTGTGTGACTTGGCCGTCACCATTTCAGCCCCGATCGAAGTCGGTCAAACGCCCGCAGGCCTGCGCCGCATGATTCCCATCACGGGTGGCACGGTGACGGGCCCCCGCATGAATGGGCAGGTGCTGTCAGGTGGCGCCGATTTCCAATTGATTTTGAGCGATGGCACCCAAGCGCATTTGGATGCGCGGTATGTCATTGAACTCGTCGATGGCTCGCGCGTGTGGGTGCAAAACACCGCATTGCGCGTGGCTTCGAAAGAAAACTCTGCGCGCATCATGCGTGGCGAAACAGTCGACCCCGATGTGGTGTATTTCCGCTGCCAGCCTCAATTTGAAACCGCCGCCGCCGACTGGGCTTGGCTGCATGACAGCCAATTCATTGGCACGGGGCTGCGGGCGCCCGATGGCGTTTATTTGAGTTTTTACCGGGTGCTTTGAAGGCCTTCATCAGGATTGCACCCGGCCCCAAACTCTTTTGCCCATAGGCTGCTTTGGTGCAGAATGGTCTTTCTTTGTACACCCTCACAGGATGCCACCATGCCTTCAGCCTACGTCATTGTTGATATGCAAATCTCCGACATGGAGCAATACAAACATTACATGGCGGCAGCGCCTGAGTCGATCAAGGCGGCAGGTGGTGAGTACCTGGTGCGCGGCGGCCCCA
>CAXNFO010000219.1:0-4189 GCA_964201395.1 Limnohabitans sp. | reverse complement strand
CCTTTGCGGAACCAGTTGACGCAGTAAATGGCCGGCAACTTGGCCCCAGAGGCCGCCAGTTTGGTGCCCATGTCCAGCCAATGTTGGAAATACTCACTCATGTTGTATCCCGTGAAGGGCAACATGGCAAACGGGTCGCGGCGCACCACGCCTTGTTGGCCAGCGGCGGCGGCGGTGGTCTCGGAGCCCATGGTGGCGGCCATGTACACGCCCTCGGTCCAGTTGCGCGCTTCGGTCACCAAAGGCACGGTGGTCGAGCGGCGGCCGCCAAAGATGAAGGCGTCGATGACCACACCAGCGGGGTCGTCCCAGGCGCTGTCGAGTACCGGGTTGTTGGTCGCGGCCACGGTGAAGCGGGCGTTGGGGTGGGCAGCTTTGGCGCCAGTCTCTTTGGCGATGGCGGGGGTCCAGTCTTTGCCTTGCCAGTCGATGCAGTGCGCAGGGGCGTCGCCCATGCCTTCCCACCAGACGTCGCCGTCGTCGGTCAGCGCGACGTTGGTGAAGATCACGTCTTTGTCCAAACTGGCCATGCAGTTGGGGTTGGTCAAGGTGTTGGTGCCAGGGGCCACGCCAAAGTAGCCGGCCTCGGGGTTGATGGCACGCAGTTTGCCGTCGGCGCTGGGTTTGATCCAGGCGATGTCGTCGCCAATGGTGGTGACCTTCCAGCCCTCAAAGCCAGCGGGCGGGATCAACATGGCGAAATTGGTTTTGCCACAAGCGCTGGGGAAGGCTGCTGCCACGTGGTATTTTTTGCCTTGGGGGTTGGTCACGCCCAAGATCAGCATGTGCTCGGCCAACCAGCCGGCGCTGCCTGCAGGGCCTTCGGCGGCGGCGCGGCCCATGTTGGAGGCGATGCGCAGCGCAAAACACTTTTTGCCCAACAAGGCATTGCCGCCGTAGCCCGAGCCATAAGACCAAATTTCGCGCGACTTGGGGAAGTGCACGATGTATTTGGTTGGGTTGCAAGGCCAGGCCACGTCTTTTTGGCCAGCCTTCAGCGGCGCGCCCACGGTGTGCACGCAGGGCACAAACTCGCCATCGGTGCCCAGCACGTCATGCACGGCTTGGCCCATGCGGGTCATGATCTTCATGTTGACCGCCACATAGGGGCTGTCGGACAACTCAATGCCGATGTGGGCAATCGGGCTGCCCAAGGGGCCCATGCTGAAGGGCACCACATATAAAGTGCGGCCGGTCATGCAACCATCAAACAAGCCGTTGAGGGTGTTGCGCATTTCGGCCGGGGCGATCCAGTTGTTGGTGGGGCCAGCGTCTTCTTTGCGGTCGGTGCAAATGAAGGTGCGGTCTTCCACGCGGGCCACATCGCTGGGGTCGGACTTGGCCAAAAAGGAATTGGGCCGTTTGGCGGGGTTCAGGCGCTGGAAGGTGCCGGCGTCCACCAGTTGTTGGCACAAGGCGTCGTATTCGGCTTGGCTGCCGTCGCACCAATGGATGGCGTCGGGCTTGCACAAGGCGGCGATTTCGCCCACCCAAGCCACCAGTTTTGCGTTTTTGACAAAGCCGGGGGCGTTCAAAGCCAGGCCCGGTGTGTAAGGTGCGTTCATGCGTGCTCCGTCGATAGTTGATTCAGGTCAGCCCACCATGTTTCTCACTCGCCAGGGCGGGGTATTCATGGGCTGAACTCAAGCAACCATTTCACCCTGGGCAGCGAGGCTGGGGCCGGGGTGGAGGCGATTCTAGGCAGGGGCTTGGGTCGGCGCCTGACAGGGTCATGCAAAAAACGCATAACCTTATGTCCGGGGCTCTTGCCCGGCGCTCAACGGGTCGGCGCGCGCCCCGTGCAGGCACAAAAAAGCCCCGACCAGCGGGGCTTGTGGATGCGCACCGGGCGTTCAGGCCATGAAAACAGCGATGAAGGCCAGCAGAAAAATCAACACGCCGCCAGCGAGGGGCAACACGATGGGCATGAGCGGAACAATGCTCTCCACCACATCTTGTTCTTCAGAGTGGTGGTGTTCGGTGTGGTGCTGGGGAGCAGACATGGTCATTCCAATGGTGTCAGAGATGTGCTTATTTTAAGCCATGGCCCGCGCCGCCACCACGCGCAGCACTTCTTGCCCATAGGCTTGCAGCTTTTTCTGGCCAATGCCGCTGATGTCTTGCAAGGCTTCCAGGCTGCTGGGGGCCAAATGGGCAATGGCGTGCAGCGTGGCGTCGTGAAAAATCACATAGGCGGGCAGGTTGTGGGTGCGGGCCACTTCGCCGCGCCAGGCCTTGAGGGCTTGCAAGCGCTCTTGGGCGCTGGCGTCGAGCGTGGGCAGCCCCGGTGTGCCCTCGATGCGCCGCGCCTTGCGCTCGCTGGCGCGGTCGTGGCTGTGGCGCAGGGTGACGCTGTGGGTCCCTTTCAGGATGGCGCGGGAAGCGTCGGTCAAATACAAGGTGTTGAAGGCCTGCGCGTCCACGCCCAGCGCTTCGGTGGCCACCAGCTGGCGCAACACGCTGCGCAACTGGGCCTCGCTGTAACGCTGACCCACGCCAAAGCAACTCAGGTCTTGGTGGCGGTGTTGCAAAACCTTCTCAGTGCGCTTGCCACGCACGATGTCCATGGTGTGGGCCACGCCAAACTGCATGCCCGAATGCTGTTGCACCCGGTACACAGTCGAGAGCAACATGCGCGCGGCCTCCGAGGCGTCCCAGGTGTCGGGGGGTGACAAACAGTTGTCGCAATGGCCACAACGCATCAGCGGCGGGCTGCCGGCCCCTTCGGGCGCATAGGGCTCGCCAAAATAGGCCAGCAAGCGCACCCGCCGGCAGTCGGTGGCCTCGGCCAACGCCAACAAAGCGTCGAGCTTGCCGCGCATCACCTGCTTGTGGTCTTCGCCCGCAGGGCTTTCGTCGATCATGCGGCGCTGGTTGACCACGTCTTGCAAGCCGTAGCACATCCAGGCTTGGGCGGGCAGGCCGTCGCGCCCGGCGCGGCCGGTCTCTTGGTAATAGCCCTCGATGTTCTTGGGCATGTCCAGGTGCGCCACAAAACGCACATCGGGTTTGTCGATGCCCATGCCAAAAGCGATAGTGGCCACCATCACAATGCCCTCTTCGCGCAAAAAACGGTCTTGGTGCCGCTGCCGTATGGCCGCATCCATGCCAGCGTGGTAGGGCAGCGCGAGCAAGCCATGCTGCACCAATGACTGCGCCACCTCCTCCACCCGTTTGCGCGACTGGCAATACACGATGCCGCTGTCGCTGCCCTCGGGCCCGGTGTGCTCGCGCTGGATCAAACGCAGCAGTTGGGCCAAAGGCTCCTTTTTTTCGACAATGGTGTAGCGGATGTTGGGCCGGTCAAAGCTGCTGACAAATTGGCGCGCGTCCTCGAGCCGCAAGCGCTCCACAATGTCCGCGCGCGTCAAGTCGTCGGCGGTGGCGGTCAGGGCCACACGCGGCACACCCGCGAAACGCTCGTGCAAAACCGTCAGGCCACGGTACTCGGGGCGAAAGTCGTGCCCCCACTGGCTCACGCAGTGGGCTTCGTCGATCGCAAACAAACCCAGCAAACCGCGCTCGTGCACTTGGTCGAGCAAAGCCAAAAAGCGTGGCGTGGTCACCCGCTCGGGCGCGGCGTACAGCAAAGTGATGTCGCCACTGAGCAAGCGCTGCTCCACCGCATGGGCTTGCTCGCCACTCAGGGTGGAGTTGAGCAAGGCTGCACTCACCCCCACCTCCAGCAAAGCGCCCACTTGGTCGTGCATCAACGCGATCAGGGGTGAAACCACCACCGCCACGCCCAATCCAGCGCGTTGGCGCGCAATGGCTGGAATTTGGTAGCACAGCGACTTGCCCCCACCCGTGGGCATCAGCACCAAGGCGTCGCCCCCTTGGCTCACATGGCCAATGATGTCGGCCTGGGGGCCGCGAAATTGGTTGTAGCCAAACACCTCGCGCAGCAAGGCGTGCAAGGCGGCAGGTGTCAGCTCAGGCCGGGTGGCTGGGCTTACATCTGCTCCCACGGCAACCCTTCATGGCGCCAGCCATTAACGCTGGAGCGTTGAAAGCGGGCGTCCAAATCCCCCTCAAAACCGTGCACCACGTGCGCCACATCGGTGAAACCAGCGGCCTCCAAGGCAAGGCCGGCGTCGATGGTGCGTTGCCCACTGCGGCACATCAGCACCACGGGTCTGGCCTTGTCGCCGGCCTCGGCCAGCACCTGCTTGCAAAACGCGGGGATGTC
>CAXNFO010000218.1:0-4226 GCA_964201395.1 Limnohabitans sp. | reverse complement strand
GACCTGCGCGGTGAAGAACGCTTTTTGGTTTTGGAAAACGGACAACGCCTGGAGCGCCGCCATGCCAACCAAGAACTCACCCTGGCTGAGTTTGAAACCTATACCACCCGCATCAGCCGCACCCTGATCGATCCCAGCCAACTGTCAGCCAAAATGTTGGGCTTGGATGAGTTGCTGTTGCAGCCCAGCTTGGAGAATCAAGCCGAATTGGTGTGGCGCTTGGGCAGCGTTTTGGCTTGTTTTAATTTTGTTTTATTGGCCTTGCTGATGGCGCAATTCAACCCGCGCTCGGGCCGCAGCCTGCAATTGATGCTGGCCTTGTTCTCATTTTTGGTCTACACCAACATGATCAACATTGGTAAAACCTGGGTGGTCAACCACAAAGTCACCCCCTGGGGCTTTGCCATCGCCTTGCATGGTGGGGTGATGCTGGTGGCCATAACTGGGGTGTGGATGCGTCACCAGCAATGGTCTTGGCGCCACTGGCTGCCGGCCCCTGCGGTTGAAGGTGGCAAGCCATGAAAACCATGCGCCGCTTGATCTACAAAGAGGTCTTGACCGCTGTGGCTTTTGTGACCTTGGCGTTTTTGGGTTTGTTTTTCTTCTTTGACCTGGTCGAAGACCTGCAAAACGTGGCCGGTCGCCACAGCCCCAACTACCAACTCAACCATGCCCTGATGTATGTGGCGCTGCTGATCCCCATCCACATTTACGAGTTGATGCCCATCACTGTGCTGATTGGCTGCATTTTTGTCATGGCGCGCATGGCCCAGTCCTCGGAATTCACCATTTTGCGCACCAGTGGCATGGGGCCGGGCCAAGCCTTGCGCCACTTGATGCTGTTGGGTTTGTTGTTTGCCTTGCTGACTTTTGTCATGGGCGACCACATTGCCCCTTGGTGCGAACGCGAAGGCCGCTTGCTCAAGTCGCGCTTTGAAGGCGGCGTCTTGCACATTGGCCAAAACGGCGCTTGGCTCAAAGAAAAGCAAAAGTACAGCCAGTTTGCCGTCAATGTGGGAGCCATCAGTGGCGAAGGCCAGATGAGCGACATCCGGCTGTACGAGTTCTCACCCAGTGGGCGTTTGATCTCCCACACCTTGGCCCAAAAGGGCCGCATTGCCGATGCGGGTGGCTGGGTGTTGAGCGGGGTCGCGCGCAGTGAATTCAGCCCCACCGCCGAGGCCCGCCAATCGGTGGCGCAAAGCCAAATGAATGAAATGCGCTGGCCGTCCGAGATCAGCCAAGACATGGTCACCGTGGCCTTGATCAAACCCGAGCGCATGGGCATTTGGGACTTGTTCCACTATGTGCGCCATTTGGAAAACAATGCCCAGACCGCGCAACTGTATGAAATTGAATTTTGGAAAAAGGTGTTCTACCCCTTGAGCTGTTTGGTCATGGTGGTGCTGGCCCTGCCCTTTGCCTATCTGCACATGCGCAATGTCAACATCGCCACGTATGTGTTCATTGGGGTGCTGTTTGGGGTGAGCTTCTTTTTGCTGAACAACATGTTTGGCCACATTGGCAACCTGAACCAATGGACCCCTTGGTTGGCGGCGGCTTTACCCGGCATGCTTTACTCATTGATGTCGCTGGCGGCCTTTGCTTGGTTGGTGTTGCGCCAATGACCGCCATCGTTTTATTCGCCCATGGCTCGCGTGACCCGGCTTGGCAGCGCCCGATGCTGGCCGTGGCCCAACGCATCCGCGACCTGGCCCCCGCCATGTGGGTGGCTTGCGCTTATTTGGAATTGACCGAGCCCAGCCTGCCACAAGCCGTGGCCCAAGCGGTGGAAGCGGGGCATGCGCAGATCCGCGTGGTGCCCATGTTCTTGGGCGTGGGTAAACATGTGCGCGAAGACCTGCCCCTGTTGATGGCGCAGTTGCAAGCTCAACACCCCCATGTGCAGTTTGACCTGCAAGCGGCGGTGGGCGAGCAAGCAGCAGTCCTCGACACCTTGGCCTTGGCCGCCACGATGGACATGGGATTGCAGCCCCCTCCTGCTCAACCCGCCAAAGCGCAAGCATGAACCTGCACCAATTCAAATTTGTCCAAGAGGCGGTGCGCCGCAACCTCAATTTGACTAAAGCGGCCAAAGCCTTGCACACCTCGCAACCCGGCGTCTCCAAAGCCATTTTGGAGTTGGAACATGAGCTGGGCATCGACATCTTCACCCGCCACGGCAAACGCCTCAAACGCGTCACCGAGCCCGGCCAACAAGTGCTGCACAGCATTGAGCGCATCTTGGCCGAGGTGAACAACCTCAAACGCATTGGTGAGGAATACAGCCAGCAAGACCGTGGCACCTTGTCGATTGCCGCCACCCACACCCAAGCCCGCTATGTGTTGCCCAAGCCTGTGGCTCAGTTGCGCACCACTTACCCCTTGGTCAATGTCAGCATGCACCAAGGTGCGCCCGCTCAAGTGGCCCAAATGGTGCTCGACGAAGTGGCCGAGTTGGGCATGGCCACGGAGTCCCTGGCCGATTACCCCGATTTGGTCACCCTGCCCTGTTATTCGTGGGAGCATGTGTTGGTGCTGCCCTTGGGCCATCCCTTGGTGGACCAGCCCCTGAGCTTGGCCGCCTTGGCCGAACAGCCCTTGGTCACCTACCACCCGTCTTTCACAGGGCGCACCCGCATCGACAATGCCTTTGCCAAAGCCCATTTGCAGCCGCGCATGGCGCTGGAAGCGATTGACTCCGATGTGATCAAAACCTATGTCCGGCTGGGCATGGGGGTGGGCATCGTGGCCGAAATGGCCATGAACGAGAAAAACGAGGAAGACCTGGTGTCTCGCCCCTTGGGCCACTTGCTCGGCCACAATGTGGCCCGCGTGGCATTCAAGCGCGGTGCTTATTTGAGGAATTTTGTGCTTGAATTTGCCCACATGCTGAACCCCTCCCTGACCCACCAAGCCCTGCAAGACGCCATGCAAACGCCTTGGATGGCAACCCCTAGCAACCCACCTTGAACCCGTTGATTGACCATGACACCCATTATCGAGACCAAACTGCCCAACGTGGGCACCACCATCTTCACCGTCATGTCGGCCTTGGCCACCGAACACCAAGCGGTCAATCTGGGGCAAGGCTTTCCTGACTTTGGCTGCGACCCGGCCTTGATCGATGCGGTCAGTGACGCGATGCGCGAAGGCCTGAACCAATACCCTTCCATGCTGGGTGTGTTGGAGTTGCGCCAAGCCATCGCCCAAAAAATCCACACCCTGTACCAAAAGCAGTACGACCCCGTGACGGAAATCACCGTCACCGCTGGGGCCACCCAGGCCATCATCAATGCCATCTTGGCGGTGGTGCGTGCTGGGGACGAAGTGATCGTGCTCGAGCCCTGCTACGACAGCTACATCCCCAACATTGAACTCGCCGGCGGCACCGTGGTGCGTGTGCCGCTCACCCCGGGAAGCTTTCGGCCCGACTTTGACCGCATCAGCGCTGCCATCACCCCACGCACCCGCGCCATCCTGATCAACTCGCCGCACAACCCCAGTGCCACGGTGTGGAGCGATGCCGACATGCTGCGGCTGCAAGAAATTCTCGCCCCCACCCAGGTGCTGCTGATCAGCGACGAGGTGTATGAGCACATGGTGTATGCCCCGCTGGTGCACCGCAGCGCCGCTTCTTACCCTGGCTTGGCCGAACGTGCTTTCATCATTTCGAGCTTTGGCAAAACCTACCATGTCACCGGTTGGAAAGTGGCCTATTGCGCTGCACCGCCCAGTTTGACCGCTGAGTTTCGCAAGGTGCACCAGTTCAATGTGTTCACCGTCAACACACCGGTGCAGCATGGGTTGGCGCGCTTCATGGCCAACACCGAGGCCTATATGGGATTGCCCGCTTTTTACGCCCGCAAGCGCGATCTGTTCCGCGCAGGGTTGGAGCGCACCGCCTTCAAGCTGCTGCCCAGCGAGGGCAGTTACTTTCAATGTGTGCGCATTGACGAGCTGAAAGTGGCCGAAAAAAACCTGAGTGAGAGCGACTTTTGCCAGTGGCTCACGCGTGAAGTGGGCGTGGCCGCCATTCCCTTGTCGGCTTTTTATGCCGATGGCTTTGACCAGCGGGTGATTCGCTTTTGCTTTGCCAAAAAGGACGAAACCCTGAACCTGGCTTTGGAGCGCTTGGCCCGCCTCTGAACTTGGCTCACCACTGCGCTTGAAAGGCTCAGTGGTTGAGCTGGGCCCAGGCTTTGTCCAAACGCTTGCTGCTGACC
>CAXNFO010000217.1:0-4231 GCA_964201395.1 Limnohabitans sp. | reverse complement strand
GCTGTCAATGGACTCGCTGTGGTCAAGCGAGATGTCAAACCTCGTGCAAACAAAGCAGCCGGGATAAAAACCGCAGCGGAACCGTACAACACAGACACCGCCAAACTGATTTGCCCCGACCACCCACCCACCAGCGCAGCCAAGACCACACCCACAGCAACTTGTCCCATCACCACTCGCCAAACCGATAAAACCGGGTTTTTGAGGCGCCACATTGCGGCCTGTTCGGCCGTCATGGGCTGAAAGCCCTCTTCAGCGCTTTCAGGTGTTGCAGCATCGCTTGATTCGCCGGACTGCATTCTGGTGGTGTTTCTTGACATCCAGGTTACGCCCAACGAATTTCGCAAAGCCCCGCATTCTAGGCCAAAAGATTCCGACCTTTTGCTTCATAAGGAATAGAAGCGGATAATTCGGCCATGAACTCAGCCTACACCCTGCCCAACACCCCCTGTCACCTCAACGGATTGACCTTGCCTTTGAACGAAGCCAAGATCAGCGTTCTGGATCGGGGGTTTATTTTTGGCGACGGCATTTACGAGGTGGCCCCGGTTTACCTCGGCCAATTATTCCGCTTTAAACAACACATGGCGCGCATGGCGCGCTCTTTGACCGAATTGCGCATACCCAACCCGCACATCGAACTGGCTTGGCGCGCGCTGATCCAAGACCTGCTGCTGCAACATGCACAAAGCCTGGGGAAGTCGGTCAACGAAATCAACCAAATTGTTTACATCCAAATCACCCGTGGTGTGGCACCTCGCGACCATGCCATGCCGGCTGGGCTCACCCCCACAGTGTTTGTGATGGTCAACGAAATGAAGCCCATCGCCGCCAAAGACCGTGACAACGGCGTTGCCTGTGTCAGCGCCGAAGACTTTCGCTGGGAAAAGGCCCACATCAAAAGCACAAGTTTGCTGGGCGCCGTGTTTTCGCGCCAGATCAGCGCCGATGTGGGGGCCCTGGAAACCGTCATGTTTCGACACGGGTTTTTGAGTGAGGCTGCGGCCAGCAATGTGTGGGTTGTGAAAAATGGTCAGGTTTTTGGCCCCCCAAAAAACCATTTGGTGCTCGAGGGCATCCGCTATGGTTTGGTCGAAGAGATTTGCAACCAAATGGGTGTTGGTTTTTCTCTGCGCCCGATCACCCGCGCCGAAGTGTTTGATGCCGACGAATTGCTGTTGAGCTCTGCGACCAAAGAGGTCTTGGCCATCACCACCCTGGACGGTCAGGCGGTGGGCCATGGCGCTACAGCAGGCAAACCCGGCCCGGTTTACCAACAGGTTTATCAGGCCTATCAAGCCGCCAAAAAAGCAGTGGCCTGAACCATGTCAGATCCAAGTCCCTCCAGCGGCACAGGTGAGCGCACCACCTTGATCGAATTTCCATGTGATTTCCCGATCAAGGTCATGGGCATCCATGATCCGGGCTTTGTGCCTTCGTTGGTGGAATTGGCAAAACAATTTGACCCCCAGTTCAATCCCGAGAGCATCACGCTGCGGGCCAGCCGAAACGGCACCTACCAAGGGGCCACTTTGACCGTGCGTGCCCTCAACCAAACACAGCTCGACGGGCTTTACCGTTGTCTGACCCAACTCCCACTGGTCAAAGTCGTGTTGTGAGTGCAAGTTGGGCACAGGTTTGAGGGCCATGGAAAGCGACCAAACCACTCCCCCTCGCGTGGATGTGCGCCAAATGGGCCAAGTCGCATACCTGCCCACGTGGCAGGCCATGCAAGATTTCACGGCACAACGCCATGCGGGCACCACCGATCAAATATGGTTGTGCGAGCACCCCCCCGTTTTCACACAAGGCTTGGCTGGGCGCGACGAGCATGTGTTGGTGCCTGGCGACATCCCGGTGGTGCGCACCAACCGGGGAGGGCAAATCACCTATCACGGGCCCGGCCAAGTGGTGGCTTACACGCTGATCGATCTCAAACGCGCTGGCTTTTTTGTCAAAGAATTGGTCTATCGCATCGAAGAAGCAGTGATCAAAACGCTGTTGCACTTTGGCCTGACCGGGCACAGGGTTGCCGGCGCCGCCGGTGTCTATTTGCGATTGGATGACCCCAGCGGTCATGCGCGCTTGCCCCAGCGGCCACAAAAAACCTTGGCTGATGGCGTGGCTTCAGCGCCAGACTTTGCAGGTTTGGGCAAGGTGGCTGCGCTGGGCATCAAGGTCAGCCGCCACTGCAGCTATCACGGCGTGGCCTTGAACGTGGCGATGGACCTTTCCCCCTACCAGCGCATCAACCCTTGTGGCCATGCCGGCTTGCAAACCGTCGATCTTTCTACAATGGGTGTTCATGTGGACCCGACGGATGTGGCCCATGTCTTGGGCCACAAGCTCACCCTCCAACTTGCGCCCAGAACCTGAGCGATCTGCCATGAGCCAAACCCGTACCCCCGCCGTGCGCGACGCACAAAACACAGATACCTACAACCCACTGGCCAAGCAAAAAGCGGCGGCCAAGTTGTCGCGCATCCCCGTCAAGGTTGAGCAAGGCGTGCCGGTGCTGAAAAAACCCGATTGGATTCGGGTCAAAGCCGGCTCGCCCAGCACCCGCTTTTACGAAATCAAAGACATCTTGCGCAAGAACAACTTGGTCACGGTGTGCGAGGAGGCCTCTTGCCCCAACATCGGCGAGTGTTTTGGCAAGGGCACCGCCACCTTCATGATCATGGGCGACAAGTGCACCCGCCGCTGCCCGTTTTGTGACGTGGGCCATGGCCGTCCAGACCCGCTGGACGCGCAAGAGCCCAGCAACCTGGCCCACACCATTGCGGCCTTGAAACTGAAGTATGTGGTCATCACCAGTGTTGACCGAGATGACCTGCGCGATGGCGGTGCCGCCCACTTTGTGGCTTGCATTGAACACACACGGGCACTTTCACCCGACACCCAAATTGAAGTGCTGGTGCCCGACTTTCGCGGGCGCGATGACCGCGCGCTGGACATCCTCAAAGCCGCACCCCCCGATGTGATGAACCACAACTTGGAAACGGTGCCGCGCTTGTATGCCCAAGCCCGCCCCGGCAGCGACTATCAATTCAGTCTGAACCTGCTGAAAAAATTCAAGTTGCTGTTCCCCCAAATACCCACCAAAAGCGGGCTGATGGTGGGCTTGGGCGAGACCGACGAGGAGATTTTGGCGGTGATGCAAGACATGCGCGATCATTTGATTGATCGCATCACCATTGGCCAATACCTGGCCCCCAGCAGCAGCCATTTACCGGTGCGCCGCTACGTCCACCCCGACACCTTCAAAATGTTTGAAGCCAAGGCCTACGAAATGGGGTTTCAACACGCGGCCGTGGGGGCGATGGTGCGCTCGAGTTACCACGCCGATCAGCAGGCACATGCAGCGGAAAGCCGCGCCATTTAAGACACAGTGGCACACGCCCAGCTGACCTAGGCCCCAAGCCTGAGGTCAAGCCGAGACCAGCAACTCTGCCGGGTTATCGCTGGCCAACACGCGCTGCGCCCAAGGCTTTAAGCGCGTGGTGTCGCTGCGCAAAACCACCTGTTTGACCGCCAAAATTTGGGTGGGGTGCATGGAAAAGCTGCGCAAGCCCATGCCCAGCAACAAACGGGTGAGACTGGGGTCGCCCGCCATTTCGCCACACACGCTGATCGTCTTGTTCTGTGATTGACCCTGGGCAATGGTGTTGGCCACCAAGTGCAAGATGGCCGGATGCAGTGGGTCGTACAAATCGGCCACTTGCTCATCGGCACGGTCAATGGCCAGGGTGTATTGGATCAAGTCGTTGGTGCCGATGGACAAAAAGTCAAAGTAGGACAAAAACATGGGCACGGTCAAAGCGGCTGCGGGTATTTCAATCATGGCGCCAACCTTGAGCGGACCATAGGCCACGCCATGCCCATCGAGTTGCGCCCGCGCCCGCGCCAGCAAGGCCAGGGTTTGGCGGATTTCTTTGCCGTGGGCCAGCATGGGGATGAGCAAATTCACTTGACCATGCGCCGCCGCCCGCAAAATCGCCCTCAACTGGGTCATGAACATGGCCGGATCGGCCAAGCTCCACCTGATGGCGCGCAAACCCAAAGCCGGGTTGAGGTGTGCGGTTTCACGCACATTGCGGTCAAGGGGTTTGTCAGCACCAATGTCGACGGTGCGAATGGTCACTGGCAAACCCTGCATGCCCTCGACAGCACGCCGGTAGGCCAGGTATTGCTCTTCTTCGCCGGGCAAATTGCCGGCGCGCCCCATGAA
>CAXNFO010000216.1:0-4237 GCA_964201395.1 Limnohabitans sp. | reverse complement strand
TGGGGGCCGCGCATTCTATCCACGCGCAACGCCTGTCGCTGACCCGAGGACAAAGCCACACAGACCGGGTATCTCTTCTTGCTGCACCCAAGGGTAAACACCAGCCTCCAGCTTTCTGGCCCAGCCGCGTGGAAATAATCACTAAGATCGCTGGCATCTTTTGAACCAGGAAGCTTTTGATGTTGAAAATCCCCGCCCGCCACGACCACGTAGGCAGCTTTTTGCGCCCCGAATACCTGTTGCAAGCCCGCGCCCAAAAGGCCAAAGGCGAGATCAATGCCGAGCAGTTGCGCGCGGTCGAAGACAAGGCCATCACCGAGATCGTGCGCTTTCAAGAGAGCGTGGGCCTCAAAGCCATCACCGACGGCGAGTTTCGCCGCACCTACTTTCACATCGACTTTTTAGAACAACTGGGCGGCGTGGCCACCGACATCCCGGTGTCGGTGCTCAACCCCGATGGCACGCAAGAGCCCGCACCCCCAGCCATCCGCGTGGTGGGCAAAATCACCCACGACAAATGCATTCAAGGTGACGATTACGATTACCTCAAGTCCCAAGTGAGCGCGGGCCACACGCCCAAGGTCACCATCCCCTCGCCCACCATGCTGCACTTTCGCGGCGGGCGCGGTGGCATCAGCAAAACCGCTTACCCCGAACTCGACCCAGTGTTCTATGACGACGTGGCCAAAGCCTATGGTGACGAGTTGCGCTCGCTGGCCGCGGCCGGTTGCAACTACGTTCAAATGGACGACACCAACCTCGCCTACCTGTGCGACGACAAAATGCGCGAAGCTGCACGCCAGCGCGGCGACGACCCCAACGAGTTGCCGCACCGCTACGCCGCCTTCATCAACAAAGTGGTGGCGCAAAAGCCCGCTGGCATGACCTTGGCCATGCACCTGTGTCGGGGCAACTTCAAAAGCCACCACTTTGCCGCTGGCAACTACGAGCCGGTGGCCGAAGCGCTGCTGTCGGAAATGGACATCGACGCCTACTTCTTGGAATACGACGACGACCGCAGTGGCGACTTCCGCCCTTTGCGTTTCCTCCCCAAAGGCAAATTGGTGGTGCTGGGCCTGGTGACCACCAAGTTTGGTGCCATGGAGAGCAAAGACAGCCTGAAGCGGCGCATCGACGAGGCCGCCAAATTCGCGCCCATGGACCAACTGGCCCTGTCACCCCAGTGCGGCTTTTCCAGCACGGTGCACGGCAACAACATCGCGGTGGAAGACCAGCGCAACAAACTGCGTTTGGTGATCGAGACCGCGCAAGAGGTGTGGGGCGAAAACTGAAGCCCCGGGAGGGTGCGACGCAACGGCCAAACGGATGATGCGTCTCACCAGGCCATCTCAAAACAAATCTGGCACTTCAGCTTGTCTTGGCCCACTGCGGAAAGTAGCGTTTGACCACCTCGCCCTCCAAGCTCAGGGCATGGCATCCGTTGAGCGCTGAAGATTGGGTTTGCCCGCCTTGGGCCTTGGCCTGGGGGTCCTCGTCGGCGCGTGACCACAGGATTTGGTAAGCGGTGGTGGCCATCACCGGCAGCAGTTCGGTCATGTGGGTGCAGCCCAGCACCCCTTTGAACAAGCGCTTCACCGCCAGGTTAAAACCCGGCTCGATGCGCAGGCCCACCAGTTGTTGGTAACGCGGCCCGATCTCGCTGCACACCCCATAAGGCGCAGCCAAGGTTTGCACCTGGACGGCATGGATCAGGCGCTCACGGTCAATGGTCAAACACAGCGTCATCAGGTGAATGGGTTGTCCGGCCGAAACCGGCTTGGTGCGCAGTTGCAAATCGTGCGGCTTGGTGTCTGTCAGGGTGCCTTCGATGTCAACCAGACCATCGTCGCGCTCAAAGCCTTGGCATTGGATGGTCCGCAGGTGGACAGGTTTGCGCTGCACAGGTGCGGCTGCGGGCGTACGGGTTTCGGGGACAACAGACATGGCGGACCAAGAAGCGTAAAGGCCAAGCATAACAAGGGCTGAATGTTGACCCCACGCTCTCACAGAGGCACCTGCATTCGAAGCCGACCGGGATCGTCGGTTTCGCCCCATCGTTAACCCATTTGCCAAATTAACTTATTTGGTTAAAATTTTCCCGTGGAAAAAAACACCCCTCACAAAAAACTGTCAGTCATCAAAGCCTTGGTGGTGGCTGGCGATGTCAGGGCCACGGCGAGTGCCTTCCTTGAAGCGCGCGAGCTGGGCATCCACGACTTGGCTGCCATGTGCTCGGTTGTATTGACACTGACTTCCACCGACTTTTACAAAAGCATGACCACCCATTCCGATCACCGCATTTGGCAAGACGTCTACCGGACCACGATAGCGAACGGCGCTGATGTCTACATCAAGCTGACCGTGATGGATGATGTATTGATTGTTTCCTTCAAGGAGTTATGACGATGAAATGCCCCAACTGTGGCGCTGCGCAATTGCAACCCGAGACGCGCGATGTGCCCTACACCTACAAGGGAGAAAACACCACCATCCCTGCGGTGACGGGTGACTTTTGCCCTGCGTGTGATGAGGTGGTGTTGAACCGAGAACATGGCGACCGGTACAGCGAAATGGTGGGCCTGTTTCAACGTCAGGTGAATGCCGCCTTTGTGGACCCCGACTACATCGCCAAGGTGCGCAAAAAGCTCGACCTGGATCAGCGTCAAGCGGCAGAGCTTTTCGGTGGCGGCGTCAATGCGTTCTCTCGCTACGAAAACGGCAAAACCAAACCCCCTTTGGCCTTGGTCAAACTGCTCAAGTTGCTGGATCGCCATCCAGATCTGCTCACTGAAATCAAATCCGCCTGATCGCTTTGATCGGCAAGGCTTCAGCACACGCTTGATTGGCTTTGTATCGGTCAGCCAACCAAGCCAGCTGAATCAATCCGCATTCAGCGCTAACGCCCTCAGGTGATGGGCGCCGGGTTGAACAGCACAAGGTCGTTTTTCAGGCCCCAATGCTCGGCCCAGGTTTTGCGGCCACTGGCCACGGCCAACATGAGTTCGAACATCTCCCAACCGACTTGATCGATGCTGGCCTCGCCAGTGGCGATGCGACCGGCGTTGACGTCCATCAGGTCGTGCCAGCGGCGCGCCAAATCGTTGCGGGTGGCCACTTTGATCACTGGCACTGGGGCCAGGCCGTAGGGCGTGCCCCGCCCCGTGGTGAAGATGTGCAGGTTCATGCCGGCAGCCACTTGCAAGGTGCCACAAATGAAGTCGCTGGCGGGTGTGGCGGCATAAATCAAACCTTTTTGATGCAGCTTTTCACCCGGCGCGAGCACGCCCGAGATGGGCGCACTGCCCGACTTGACGATGGAGCCCATGGCTTTTTCCACGATGTTGGACAACCCACCCAGTTTGTTGCCCGGCGTGGTGTTGGCACTGCGGTCCACCAAGCCGCGCTGCAAATAGGCGTCGTACCAGGCCATCTCGCGGATCATGGCGTCGGCCACGGCGGGGCTGGCGGCGCGCGCGGTCAATTGGGCGATGCCGTCGCGCACTTCCGTGACCTCGGAAAACATCACCGATGCACCGGCGCGCACCAGTAAATCGGTGGCAAAGCCCACCGCTGGGTTGGCGGTCACGCCCGACAGCGCATCGCTGCCGCCGCATTGCACGCCCACCACCAGCTCTGAGGCCGGGCAGGTTTCGCGCCGGCGCAAGTTGAGCCGCTCCAGGTGCACACGGGCCTGGCGCAAGATGCTGTCTATCATGCTCATGAAGCCCACATGGGCATCATCTTGCAAGCACACCACATCCAACACAAAGGTATCGGTGGATGAACGCACATCGACCAGCGGGATGCTGCCGGGGGGCAAGAGGCGATCGGGTTGGAGTTTTTCGCAGCCCAAGCTGACCACCATGACCTCGCCACCAAAGTTGGGGTTCAGGCTGATGTGGCGCAGGGTGCGGATGGGGATGACCGCATCCGGCGCGTCAATCGCCACGCCACAGCCATAGCTGTGCGACAAGCCCACCACATCGTCCACATAGGGGTACTGCGGCAACAGCTCTTGGCGGATGCGCTGCACCGCAAACTCGACCACCCCGGCGACGCACTGCACGGTGGTGGTGATGGCCAAGATGTTGCGGGTGCCCACGCTGCCATCGGCATTGCGGTAACCCTCAAAGGTATAACCAGCCAGCGGCACCCAATTGGGCGCGGGGGCAGTGGCCTTGGGCAAATCGTCCAAGCCACAGGCATCGGGCATGTGCAGCACACGCTCATGAACCCA
>CAXNFO010000215.1:0-4273 GCA_964201395.1 Limnohabitans sp. | reverse complement strand
GCGATGCCCTGCGCATTGCTTATCAAAACCGCCCGCGCTTGTTCGATCGGCACATTGTGTTGCCCGAGTTGCTCTACACCGAGGTGATCGAAGCGCAGGAGCGCATGGGCGCGCACGGCGATGTGTTGCAAGCCTTGGATGAGGCGCATTTGCGGGCCCAATTGCAAGCTGCGCATGCACGCGGTTTGCGCAGCGTGGCGATTGTGTTCATGCATGGTTATCGCTTCACCGCGCACGAGGCCCGGGCGGCGCAATTGGCGCGCGAGCTGGGTTTTGCCCAGGTCAGTGCCTCGCACCAAACCAGCCCCTTGATGAAGTTTGTCAGCCGGGGTGACACCACCGTGGTGGACGCGTATTTGTCGCCCATCTTGCGCCGCTATGTCAAGCAAGTGGCGAGTGAGATGCCGGGTGTGCCTTTGTACTTCATGCAGTCCTCGGGTGGCCTGACTGATGCCCATGCCTTTCAGGGCAAGGACGCGATTTTGTCGGGGCCAGCGGGTGGCATTGTGGGCATGGCCCGCACGGCCGAGTTGGCGTTTGCCCATGGCGAGGGCTTGGATGGCCCGGCCCGGGTGATTGGCTTTGACATGGGCGGCACATCGACCGATGTGAGCCATTTTGCGGGTGAGTTTGAGCGCGAGTTCGAAACCCAGGTAGCAGGGGTGCGCATGCGCGCGCCCATGATGAGCATCCACACCGTGGCCGCGGGTGGGGGCTCTTTGCTGCAATTTGACGGGGCACGCTTGCGCGTGGGCCCGCAAAGCGCCGGGGCCAACCCAGGCCCGGCGAGTTACCGCCGCGGTGGCCCCTTGGCCTTGACCGACGCCAATGTGCTGCTGGGAAAAATCCAGCCGCAGCACTTCCCGGCGGTGTTCGGGCCGAATGGTGACCAAGCCCTGGACGCCGAAGCGGTGCGCTTGCGCTTTGATGCGCTGTTGGCGCAGATGCAAAACACCCCCTCGGCCAGCAGCGACATGACGGCGGCATCGCTGGCCGAAGGTTTTGTGCACATCGCCGTGCAGCAAATGGCCAATGCGATCAAAAAGATTTCGGTGGCGCGCGGCTACGACGTCACCCGCTACACCTTGCAGTGTTTTGGCGGGGCCGGTGGCCAGCATGCGTGTTTGGTGGCCGATGCCTTGGGCATGTCGCGTGTGTTGGTGCACCCCTTGGCGGGGGTCTTGTCGGCCTACGGCATGGGGCTGGCCGATCAAAGCCTGATCCGCGAGCAAGCGGTGGAGATGCGCTTGAGCGCCGACACCTTGGCCGATTGGGTGCCGACTTTGCAAGCCTTGGCCGAGCGTTGCGAGCGCGAGTTGCGCGCTCAGCCCCTGGGTGCGGGCGCGATCGAGCTGCGCCAACGTGTGCATGTGCGCTTTGATGGCAGCGACGCGGCCTTGATCGTCCCGTTTGGTTCTTTGGCAGACATTCAAGCCGGTTTCGAGCAGGCTTATCGCCAGCGCTTTGCTTTTTTGATGCAGGGCAAAGCCTTGGTGGTGGAGGCGGTGTCGGTGGAGGCCGTGGTGGCTGGCGACGCGCCCACCGAGCGCGTGAGCCCCAGTCACCCGGTGCGTGATGTGCCCGTGCGTGAGCGCGTGCGCATGCACAGCCAAGGGCAGTGGCACATGGCGGCCTTGGTGGTGCGGGCCGATCTGCAAGCTGGCGATGTGGTCGCTGGGCCGGCCATCATTGCCGAGCCCAATGCCACCACCGTGATCGAACCCGGCTGGCGCGCTCAGTTGACCGCCTTGGACCATTTGGTGCTCACGCGGGTGTTGCCGCGCGAGGTGCGCCACGCCGCAGGCACACGGGTGGACCCGGTGCTGTTGGAGGTGTTCAACAACCTGTTCATGAACATTGCCGAGCAAATGGGTTTGCAACTGCAAAACACCGCTTACTCGGTGAACATCAAAGAGCGATTGGATTTTTCGTGTGCGCTGTTTGACGCGCAGGGCAACTTGATCGCCAATGCGCCGCACATGCCGGTGCACCTGGGCTCGATGGGCGAGAGCATCAAAACCGTGATCGCCGAAAACCAAGGCCGCATGCAAGCCGGTGACGTGTTTGTGCTCAACGACCCCTACCACGGCGGCACCCATTTGCCCGATGTGACGGTGATCACCCCGGTTTATTTGCCCGACCACGCGGCGCCCGTGTTTTACGTCGGTTCGCGCGGTCACCATGCCGACATTGGTGGCACCTCGCCGGGTTCGATGCCGCCGTTTTCCACCTCGATTGACGAAGAGGGCGTGCAAATTCAAAACTTCAAGCTGGTTGAGGGCGGTGTGTTGCGCGAGGCCGCCATGGTGGCCTTGCTCAGCGCCGGGGCCCACCCCAGCCGCAACCCGGCGCAAAACATGGCCGACTTGCGCGCCCAAATTGCGGCCAACGAAAAAGGCGTGCAAGAGTTGCGCCGCATGGTGGCGCACTATGGTTTGGCGGTGGTGCAAGCCTATATGGGCCATGTGCAAGACAACGCCGAAGAATCGGTGCGCCGCGCCATTGCCGCATTGGGCCCACGCTTGGCCCCTGCCAATAGCTGCGCCCAGCCCCAGGCCTTTGTGCTTGAACTCGACAACGGTGCGCGCATCCAAGTGGCGGTGCGCATCGATACTCAGCAGCGCACGGCGGTGGTGGACTTCACCGGCACCTCTGCCCAGCAAAGCAATAACTTCAATGCGCCCAAGGCGGTGTGCATGGCAGCAGTGTTGTATGCGTTTCGCAGCTTGGTCAATGACGACATCCCGCTCAATGCCGGTTGTCTCAAACCCATTGAGGTCATCATTCCGGAGGGTTGCATGCTCAACCCACAGTACCCGGCATCGGTGGTGGCGGGCAATGTGGAAACTTCCACCTGCATCACCAACGCTTTGATGGGCGCCTTGGGCGTGATGGCCGGCAGCCAACCGACGATGAACAACTTCACCTTTGGCAACGCCAGCCACCAGTATTACGAGACGATTGCCGGGGGCAGCGGGGCCGGTGGTGTGTTTGGGGCCCAGGGTGAGGCGGTGGGCGGCTTTGACGGCACCAGCGTGGTTCAGACCCACATGACCAATTCGCGCCTGACCGACCCTGAGGTGTTGGAGTTTCGTTTTCCGGTGCGCTTGCAGTCGTTTGCATTGCGCACGGGTTCTGGCGGTGTGGGCCGTTGGCGCGGCGGCGATGGCGGCGTGCGCCGGGTGGAATTTTTGCAACCGATGACCGCGGCCATCCTCTCCAATGGCCGGGTGCATCCGGCGTTTGGCATGGCCGGTGGCCAAGCGGGTGCGCCGGGGCTGAACCGGGTGATCCGTGCCGATGGCACGGTGCTTGACCTGGACCACATCGGTCAAGTGCAAATGGCGGTGGGCGATGTGTTTGAAATCAGCACGCCCGGTGGCGGTGGTTACGGTTTGACCGCAGGTGCCGCCGACCAGGCTTGACCATTGACGGTCAAGCCTTGTGCTGCAAAGCGTTCGGCCGTGGTGCTGCGGATGCCTTTGACGCGTTGCATCAAATCGGCCCAATCGGCAAATGGCTTGACCTGACGCTGGGCCAAGATGGCCCGGCTCATGGCTGGCCCCATGCCGCGCACGCTGTCGAGTTCGGCTTCGCTGGCGAGGTTGATCTCTAAAGCCAGAGCCGCGCCCGCGAACCCGCACAGCACGCTCCAGAAAGCCAAGCGCTGCAGCAGGCCGGTCCAGGCCATCCAGCCCAATCGCGGGGGATGTTTGACCCAGCCCATGGTGCTCAGACGGGTGTGGCTGCCACCGACAAGGCCTGCATGTATTGGGCCACGCCGGTTTGAACATCGGCAAACACATGGTCGCAACCGGCGCCGCGCAAGGCACTCAGGTCGGCCTGGGTGAAGCACTGGTATTTGCCGCGCAAGGCATCGGGGAAGGGGATGTATTCAATCAGGCCTAGCGCTTGCGCTTGGACCAAGCTGGTTGGTTTTTGTGCGCTCAGGCTTTGCACCACGGCCAGCGCCACTTCGTTGAAGCTTTGCGCCCGCCCCGTGCCCAGGTTGAACACGCCGCTGGCTTGGGGGTGGTCGAAGAACCACAGGTTGACCGCCACCACATCACCCACCCAGACAAAGTCGCGCAACTGCTCGCCGGGGCCGTAGCCGCCATATTCACCAAACAAGCGCACCCGACCATCGGCATGGAACTGACCGTGCTGGTGGTAGGCCACGCTGGCCATGCGACCCTTGTGTTGCTCGCGCGGGCCGTACACATTGAAGTAGCGAAAGCCGCACACCTGCTGGGCTGCTTTGGAGAAATCGGCA
>CAXNFO010000214.1:0-4282 GCA_964201395.1 Limnohabitans sp. | reverse complement strand
CCGACCCAACTGAGGTGGCCAATGGTGCTGCGGTCAATGCCCGCTTCGCGCAAGCGAAAGCTCAGCGTGCCCAGCACCAACAGCAAAGGCAAACCCGCGGCAAAGCCCAGCGCCAGCATGCGCAAGCTGGCCGGTTGGCCATACACCTTCAGCGTGTCCCACCATTTCACCGGTGCCACCGCCGTGGCTGGACTTGATGTATCGTTCATGGCCCCTATTGTGAAGGGCTTGCACAGCAGTACACCACCATGGCTGGAGGCCTCATGAAACCCACCCCAATGACCGTTGATACCCACCGACGCGGCTTTTTGCGCGGCTGCGCCTTGTGCGCGGCAGGCGCGGGCTTGTTCTCACCTCTGGTGGTGGATGCCCGCGAAGGCGTGGAGGTGGGCAAAGAGTCGGCTTTTGCCAAGCTGGTGCCGGCCGAAGAGGTCGAGGCCACGGCGCGCCAGCAATACCAGCAAATGCTCAAACAAGCGGCCGAAAAAAAGGCCTTGGGCCCGGACAACCACCCCGAGGTGCTGCGCTTGCGCGGCATTGCCCAGCGCATCATCCCGCACAGCTACGAGTGGAATCCGCGCGCACGCGAATGGAAGTGGGAGGTCAACCTGATTGGCTCCAACCAAGTGAATGCGTTTTGCATGCCTGGGGGCAAGATCGCTTTTTATTACGGCATCTTGAAAAAACTCAACCTGAGCGACGACGAGGTCGCCATGGTCATGGGCCACGAGGTGGCGCATGCGCTGCGCGAACATGCCCGCGAGCGCATGGGCAAAAGCACGGCCACCCAAGGCTTGTCGCGCATTGGTGGCGCGCTGGTAGCGGGCATCTTTGGCATCGACCCGCGCATCACCGACATGGTGGCCCAACAGGGTGCCAACTTGCTCACCTTGAAGTTTGGCCGCGAAGACGAATCCGAGGCCGACCTGATCGGCATGGAGCTGGGCGCGCGCGCCGGTTTTGACCCCCGTTCGGGCGTGACGCTGTGGGAAAAAATGAGCGCCAACAACCAAAACGCCCCGCCCGAGTGGATGAGCACCCACCCCTCAGGCAGCAGCCGCATCCAAGAAATGCAGGCCAACATGGACAAGGTGCTGCCTTTGTATCAGCGGGCCAAGACGCCTTGAGTGGGCTAATGTGCCTTGAACACATTTGCCAATTCCAGCACAGACGCCACGCTGACCGCATAGGCAGTGTCGGTTTGCAGTGGCCATCCTTGCGCCACCGGGGCCACGACGTAGGCCGCGTCAACGCCCACGTCGGTACAAGCTTGCCAAAAACCTCGGGTGACTTTGGGTGCTGCGGAAAACTTGATTTCAAAGCCCACTTTGCGGCGGCCCCAAGCCACCACCACATCCAACTCGGCCCCGGCGGCGGTGCGGTAAAAACCAATGTCTGCGCCAGCAGGGGCCATGGCGCATATGTGCTCGACCACCAAACCTTCCCATGACGCGCCTGCGCTGGGGTGTCCAGCCAAAGCGTTCAAGTCGCTGATGTGCAACAAGGCATGCAACATGCCGCTGTCACGAACGTAAACCTTGGGCGACTTCACCAGGCGCTTTCCCAAGTTGACAAAATGCGGCTCCAAGCGGCGCAACATCATGGTGTCAACCAAAGCGTCCAGATAGCGACCCACCGTGGTGTGTGAAATCCCGCCCAAAGCGCTTGCAATTTGTGATGCGTTGAACAATTGCCCATGCAAGTGCGCAGTCATGCGCCAAAACCGCTGCAAGGTTTGGGCGGGCACATTCAGGCCAAACTCGCGCAAGTCACGGTTGAGAAAGGTGGCCATGAAATCTTGCCGCCAAGCCAAAGACTGCGCATCCGTGGCCGCGGTAAAGCTCAAGGGAAAGCCGCCGCGCAACCACAACTGTTGCAAGGTGTTCAGATCAGTGGTGGCGGCTTGAGCGTCTGGGGCGAGCGGCATCACCTCACTGGCCAAAAAGGGCGTGAGTTCCAAATAACTCACCCTCCCGGCGAGCGATTCAGAGCTTTGTTGTAGCAGTTGGCCAGAGGCCGAGCCGAGCAACAAAAAACGCCCTGCGCGGCGGTCGGCGTCAATCTCGGGGCGCAATTGGGCAAAGAGTTCAGGCACGTACTGCACTTCGTCCAGCACCAGCAGGCGGTCTCGGTGGGCCGCCAAAAAACCGCTGCCCGCGCTTAACTTGGCGCGGTCGGTTTCAAGCTGCAAGTCCAGGTGTAAAGCGGCGGGATGCGCTTGGGCCATCGCCTTGGCCAAGGTGGTTTTGCCCACCTGACGGGGACCCAGCAGCACCAAGCCGGGCGAATACGACAGCCGTTCATGTGCCGATTGAAAAAGGGCGCGAGAGATGTCCATTGGCAACACCGATATAATTTAACCTTGCATTTTGCCTGTTGGATGGGCAAATTGCAAGGTTAAATGGTGGCAAACCAGCTTCCAAGGCCGTGTCGGTCGATGTGTTGCCCTTGTATCAGCGGGCCAAAACGCCTTGAACGCGGCGCTTAAAACACGTAGCCCAAACCGATTTTGATCACCGGCAGGCCCGGCAGTTTGGATGCGTCGTCGTTGATTTTTTGTTGTTGGGCCGCGATGTCGGCCTGGGCTTGGGCGGTGCTCAGCGCCGTGCCCGTGCCGCTCAAGGTGGCTTTGGGCGAGCCGATGGCCAGCCCCAGGTCGAACACAAACTTAAAGCCCTTTTCTAGCGGCTTGCCCAAGCCCCAGCCCAGGCCCACATAGGGCATGACGCTGGGAAACTCAAACTTGCCGCTGAGTTGGTCGTTGGTGATGTTGTACGTGGTGTTGTTGACAGTGATGGTGGTGGACGAGGAAGGCGTGGCCAGCATCCGGGCGCTGGGCGACTTGAGCAAAGCCCCCACCGTCCCTCGAAACACCCCAGAGAAAGGCCGGTAATCGGCGTACACCCCCAACGTGCCCAAGCTCAGGTCCAGGTTGTAGTTGGTGCCGTCTTGGCTCAGGCTTTGGCTGCGGGTGAAAGTGGAAATGTCAGCGCGCAGGCTCCACTTGTCAGACCAGCCATGCACCACCCCCACCCCCCAGCCGTTCAGCCCCAAGGTGGTGTACATGCCCCAGGTTTTTTGCGACACCTGCAACTCGTCTAAGGCAGACACCGTGACAGCAGGTGCCTGTGTTTGGGCCATGGCCGAAAAGGGGGCCAGTAGGAGAAGGGGGAGGTGTCTGAGTTTCATGGTGAGAGATTTGAGATTAAAAATGTGCAGCAAGTTGCACATAAATCAAGTTGGCTCAATAAGATTGGGCCGAGTTTAAGCAAAAAAGGCAGGGCACTGCCCTGCCTTTTGGTTCACAAGGGACTCCACTTGTTTGCGGCGGTCGTTAACTGAATCGATGCAACAAGCCAAGTGCCAAAGGTCGCTCAAGGTGCTGGGTTGTACAACACCACTTGTTTGGAGCGCAGCACTTGATCGTGTTGGGCTGAACATCTGTGCGCACCAAAGAGGGCACGCTATGACGGTGGCTATACTTGTATAGCAAAGGAGCTTGTCATGCTTGCCATTCGCTTGCCCACCGATATTGAAGAGCGGTTGAATCGATTGACCCTGGAAACCGGGCGCACCAAAACGGCACTGGCCCGGGAGGCCATCCTGGCGCATTTGGATGACTTGGAAGACTTCTACCTCGCCCAAGCGCGAGCCCGTAAAAACCGCAAGTTGATTCCCCTGGCCGATGTGGAGCGCGACCTTGGCATGGCAAATTGAGTTTGACCCTGACGCGTTGAAAGAACTGAAGAAGCTGGATCGGCCAGTTCAAGTCCCACCCACATAAGGGTTACTGCGCCGCTCACGGCCAAAGGTGCTCTCGGGGCCATGGCCCGGAATGAACACCGTGTCGTCGCCCATGGGCCATAAACGCTGGGTGATGCTGTCGATCAAATCTTGGTGATTGCCTTGGGGGAAATCGGTGCGGCCAATGCTGCCGGCAAACAGCACATCACCCACAAAAGCGCGCTGTATTTCGGGCGAATAAAACACCACGTGTCCTGGGGTGTGGCCCGGGCAGTGGCGCACTTGCAAAGTGTGCGCCCCCAAGGTGACGGTGTCGCCGTCACTCAGCCAGCGCGTGGGGGCGAAAGCGCGGGAGGGTGGAAAGCCATAGTTCGCCGCGGCGTCTTTCAAGCCGTCAATCCAAAACTGATCGCCGGGGTGCGGCCCGATGATGGGCAATTGCAAGGTCTCAGCCAACTCAGCGGTGCCACCCGCGTGGTCGATGTGCGCATGGGTGATCCAAATCGCCACCAACTTCACACCCAGTTGCGTGCAAGCG
>CAXNFO010000213.1:0-4300 GCA_964201395.1 Limnohabitans sp. | reverse complement strand
TTCATCAGGGTTCCAAAGTTGTCCACCACCGACACGTTTTCGGGGGCCAAATAGGGCACGCTGGCCGACACCAACTGGATGATGGCAGTCACGTTGGCCGCCGACACGGCACGCCCAGGGGCGCGGGTGATGATGACCGAGGCTTTGGTCGGCACGCGGTCGCGCACAAACACACTTTGTTTGGGGGAAGCCAAGTGCACGCGGGCGCTCTTGATGCCAGCGATTTGGGCAATGCTGCGCGACAACTCTTGCTCCATGGCGTTGTTGTAGCGCACCTGCTCCATGAACTGGCTGGTGGTCATGGCGGGCATGTCTTTGAGGCCTTCAATGCCTTGTTGGTCATTGCGCGGCAAACCTTTGGAGGCAATCAGCATCTTGGCTTCATGAAAGCGCGCAGCCGGCACGGTGATTTGGCCGGTGTTGATGTCGATTTCGGGTTTGAAGTCGGCGGTTTTCAAGGCTTCCAAGGCCACTTGTTTATCGGCCTCGGACAGCATCATGGTCAGCGGTCGATAGGGCGGTGCCTTCATCGACAAAGAGGCCAAACCAAAGGCGGCCACCACCAGCAAAATCACCGCCAGGGGCAGCACCTTGCGCACAGTGGGCTGGCGCATCATGTCGCGCACCATGCCCATCGGGTCGGTCAGGGCCGTGCTGGCTGCACCGCGGGTGATGTCATTGCTGCGCACCGGCGCCAAACCGGTTTCGCTGCCGCGTGCCGGTGCGGCGGGTTCATTGCCAGCCGCAGCTGGGGGGGTGCCAGGCGCGGTGAGCGCGGTGTTCATTGTTGCTGTTGCCATGGGGTTCTCTTAAGTTCAGACGGGCATGTTCATGATTTCTTCATACGCTTTGACCACTTTGTTGCGCACCTGCAAGGTGGCTTCAAACGACAGCGACGACTTTTGCATGCCCAAGACCACATCGGTCAAAGGAACGTCTTCGCCACGCTGATAGGCCTCTTGCAAGCGGGTCGATTTCACCTGGGTGTCGTTGACTTTTTCCAGCAGGTTTTTGACCGAATCGGTGAAGCTCGGCGTGCCTTTGGGCGCCACCGTGTCTTCGGTTTTTTGGGTCTGGCCACTGGCCTGTGCTTGGTAGGCGCGGATGGTCTCCAGCATGGACTGGATGTTGGTGGCGGATGTGCGATCAATCATGCTTTACCCCTTCAGTCGGCAAAAGCCAAATGCATGCCGCGCTCGCGCAGTTGCGCCAACTTGTAGCGCAAGGTGCGCGGGCTGATGCCCAGCTTGCGGGCGGCCTCGACGCGGCTTTCGGTGGTTTGGATGGCCGACATGATCATTTGGTGCTCGCTGGCCTTCACGGCGTGTTGCAAGTCCAAACCCTCGAGCGGCAATTGGATGTTGTCGGCACCGCCCAAACGCTGGCCCATGGGGGTCGACATGAAGCCGTCGGGTTCGCTGGGCGCGGCCCAGGTGGGCGTGGTCACCGGGAACTGTGTGGCGGCTCCCGACATCATGGCGTTGGCCACATCGGCCACGGCATTGGCTGCGGCCCGGTTGAGCGAACCAAATGCGCTGGCCACCGGCGCTGCGGGCAGCTGGGCAGGTGGCGCAAACAGTGGGGTGGACATGTCCACCGACGCCACCGATGCGCAGGTGTTTTCTGCCAGTGCGGTCGCGCCATCAAACGACGCCATAGCTTCGTCAAACATCAGGTGTGCGGGGGTGATGGTGCGGCCGGTGCACAGCACGACGGCGCGTTGCACCACGTTTTCGAGTTCGCGCACATTGCCAGGCCAGGGGTATTGCAGCAGCAGGCTTTGCGCTTCAGGTTCGACCGACAAGGCCACACCGCCTTGGGCATGGCGCGCCAAAGACTGCGCCACCAAGGGCAAGATGTCGCCAATGCGTTCGCGCAAAGGCTGAATGCGCAAGCGGAAGGTGCTGATGCGAAAGTACAGGTCTTCGCGGAATTCGCGCGCATCGATGGCGGCGCGCAGGTCTTTGTTGGTGGCTGCAATCAAGCGCACATCCAAATCGATGGTGGCTTCACCGCCCAAGCGGTTGAGCTTTTTCTCTTGCAACACCCGCAACAACTTGGCCTGCAAGTGGATGGGCATTTCGCCAATTTCGTCCAGAAACACCGTGCCACCGTGGGCCTGTTCGAACAAACCTTTGTGCTCTTTGTGCGCGCCGGTGAAAGCACCCTTTTCATGGCCAAACAACATGTCTTCGATCAAGTGCTCAGGCAAGGCCGCGCAATTGAGGGCCACAAACGGGCCTTTGGCGCGGGGTGAGGCTTCGTGCAGCACCCGGGCCAACACCTCTTTGCCGGCACCCGTGGGGCCGACCAACAAGGCGGTGACTTCGGTTTGCGCCACGCGCTGGGCCAAGGCCAACAACTGCTGGCTGACCGGGTCGACAAACACAAAACTTTTCGGCGCTTGGGCTTTGACGTTCAATGCGGCGACGGCATCGGCCCACAGGCCCGTGTTCCACTCGTCGGCGGGCAGCACATGCAAAGCACCCAAACGCATCGCGTCCACAGCCACTTCCATGCGCCGGCGCTCGACACGGCAAATCACCGGCATGCGGTAGCCCAATTGGCTAATCAAGGTTTGCACTTCACCCAAGAGTTCGGCGTTGTCACCCAAGCGGATGATCAACACATGGGCACGGCGCAGGGCCACGTGCAGGTCGCCCAGGGTAGAGACGGTTTGCAAGCTGATACCAGCGGCATCGAGCTGCGCGCGATCGGCTTCGGCCAGTGGACTGAAAGGGTCCAACCAGACGGCTTGAATGGCGTTGACAGAAGAAGCATTCACTTTGAACAGCCCGTTATTAAGGTAAGACTGTTATGCAAGGGATGTGCCAACCTCTAATGCAACCCTTTCAATTTCAAATGAATCTTGAAATGAAACCTAATGTGTGAGTCATTTGATATTCAGACGAAAACCCGACATCGTGGGTGTGTCGAGATTGCCCTCAGGCTTCCCACATTTGCGTGGAAGACAGCTTGCGGCGCGCGCCAGACGGCTTGGCCGTGGCTTGGGCATCGGGTTTGGCCGCCACCACCGGGGGCATGGGGCGTGTTTTCTTCTCGGTGAAACCCAGACAGGCCGTTCCGTCGGTGCGCAGCACCTCCAGGGCGGGCAAAAGCCGGCTCTTAAAGCCCATGAGGTTGCAGGCATACGGCTTGGTGTGGTCCCAACTCACTGCGAAGTAATGACACTTCCAGCAATTGGGTCCCGTCACGTAGACGCCGACACCTGTCTCAAGGTTTTTTTCGGGCACGGTCATCCTTCTGTCAAGTCATGGACCGATCAGAGGATACCGCGTTAACCTTGCAGCAGCTTCATGACCGACTGTTGGCTGGTGTTGGCTTGTGCCAGCACCGCTGTTGCCGCCTGCTGCATGATCTGCGTCTTGGCCAATTCGGTACTGGCCGAGGCGTAATCGGCGTCCTCAATCTGGCTGCGTGAGCCCGACAAGTTCATCGACACATTGGTCAGGTTGTTGACCACGTGGTCCAGGCGGTTCATCACCGCACCCATGGTGGCACGGGTTTGGTTGACCTTGTCCATCGCCACATCGAGCTTTTTGAGCACGTCTTGTGCGGCATCGATGGAGCTGATGAAGGTGCGGGTCAGGGGCTTGCCCATCAAGCTGGGGCCACCCTGCACCGGGTCGGGAATGCGTGCACCCGGGGTCATGGGGTCCAAGTCGGCGTCCCAGGTGATTTCACCGGTGACGGGACCGCCCTTGCCAAAGTCGGCCAGGTCGATGGTGATCTTTTGGCCCTCGTTGGCGCCAATCTGGAACGCCAGGCGGCCGGTGCGCGGGGGCGACATTTTGCTGGTGGCCTCATTCACTTCGCCACCAAAGGTGCCTTGCGAAAAGCCCAGGTTGACAAAGTCGCCGTCGCTGGTGAATCCGTTGTCACCCGGCTCCACTGTGATGGCCTTGGTCGACTCGAGCGCAATCGATGCATAGGCGGTGTGCCCGGTGTCAGAGGTCACGGTGGCGCCAGCAATGCCGGTCACACCGGGAGGGGTGTTGGAGCCGGTGCCAAAGCCCAGGCCAAAGCTGCCGGCGTTGACGAAATCGCTGTCAAACCAAATCGACACGTTGCGACCGTCCACGGCGGTGAGCGTGATGCCACCCGCACCGTTGTCGACAGCGTCCACACCGGTCAAACCGGCGTTTTGGTGCACCGCATTGACCACGGCTTCGCGGCGTTGTGAATCGGTTTGGTCGGTGGTCATGGCCACCGGCACGTTTTGACCGTTGATGTACAAAGAGTAGGTGCCGTCGGCGATGGGTTTGTCACGGCTGGTGAC
>CAXNFO010000212.1:0-4409 GCA_964201395.1 Limnohabitans sp. | reverse complement strand
GGTTAGGCATTGGGGGCACTGCACAGCCAAGGTCATGATGCAGGCATTGTAGGTGGCACACTGCTCATGCAAACGCAGATGCCGCAGCTGGGGCTCACCGCCAACTCAATCGAAGCGCGCAGTCATCAAAGCCCAGCCGTCTTCTTGGTCATGCACACCCAAAACGCACCAGGGGGCATAAGCCTGTTGCAGCAGTTCAACCTGGCGCTCCAAAATACCGGCCAACACCAATTGCCCACCGCTGCCTTGCACCAAGCCACACAGCAAGGGCGCCAGCACTTGCAGGGGCGAGGCCAAGATATTGGCCAACACACATTGGTACGGGCCTTGCACCTGGTCTGGCAAACCCGCTTGCAGCACCACCCCGTTGGCCTGGGCATTGCGCACGGTGGCCTGCACCGCGTCGGGGTCAATGTCGACCGCATCGACGCGGGCTGCGCCATACAAAGCCGCCCCCATGGCCAATATGCCCGAGCCACAACCGTAGTCCAGCACCGACGCGCCGCGCACATCGTGTTGCGCCAACCAGCGCAAACACATGCGCGTGGTCGGGTGGGTACCGGTGCCAAAGGCCAAGCCCGGGTCCAGGCGCAACACCCGCTGCGCTTGGGCTGGCGGCTCATGCCAGGTCGGGACGATCCAAAAATCCGGGGTGATCTCCACCGGCGCAAATTGCGATTGCGTCAAACGCACCCAGTCTTGCTGAACCAATTCGGTGATGCCCAGCATTTGGCATGATTCAAACCCATCTTGCAAAACCAGCACATCGGCAGCTGAATGGGCTTGGGCTTGCTCGGCAAACAAAGCCGTCACCTGGGAGCGGTCCCAACCGGCTTGGGGTGGGGGCATGCCGGGTTCACCAAACAAGGGCGATTCGCTGTCGCTGTGGGCGTCGGCGTCTTCCACCGACACGCTGAACGCATCCAGGGCCTCCAGTGCTTCGCTCAACCACTCCACGCGGTCTTGCGGCGCGAGCAAACGCAACTCATGCATCAGCGTTTGCGCGCAGCGATCCACGCTTCCAAGTAGTGGATATTGGTGCCCCCCGACATGAACTTGGCATCCACCATCAGCTCTCGGTGCAGGGGAATATTGGTGTTGATGCCCTCAACCAAGGTTTCCGACAGCGCAGTGCGCATGCGTGCAATGGCCTGATCGCGGGTGTCGCCGTACACAATGATTTTGCCCACCATGGAGTCGTAGTTCGGTGGCACAAAGTAATTGGTGTACACATGCGAGTCCACCCGCACCCCAGGGCCACCCGGTGCGTGCCACATGGTGATGCGACCCGGTGAGGGCACAAAATTAAACGGGTCTTCGGCATTGATGCGGCACTCAATGGCATGGCCTTTGACCGTGATCTGGCGCTGGGTGAAGGGCAACCTTTCACCAGCAGCCACCATGATTTGGGTTTTCACAATGTCCACCCCGGTGATCAACTCGGTGACCGGGTGCTCCACCTGCACCCGGGTGTTCATCTCGATGAAATAAAACTCACCGTTTTCATACAAAAACTCAAAGGTGCCAGCGCCCCGGTAGCCCATGCGCTTGCAAGCGGCTGCACAACGCTCGCCAATTTTGTCGATCAACTTGCGCGGTATGCCTGGGGCCGGCCCTTCTTCGATGATTTTTTGGTGCCGCCGCTGCATCGAGCAATCGCGCTCGCCCAAGTAAACAGCATTCTTGAACTGATCGGCCATCACCTGGATTTCAATGTGGCGTGGGTTTTGAAGAAACTTCTCCATGTAAACCGCTGGGTTGCCAAATGCAGCACCGGCCTCGGCCTTGGTGGTTTGCACCGCGTGAATCAGCGCTGCTTCCGTGTGCACCACGCGCATGCCTCGGCCGCCACCCCCGCCCGCGGCCTTGATGATGACCGGGTAACCCACGCTTTTGGCGATGCGGCGCACTTGCACCGGGTCATCGGGCAACTCACCTTCTGAGCCCGGCACGCAGGGCACACCGGCCTTGATCATGGCCTGCTTGGCCGACACCTTGTCGCCCATCATGCGAATCGATTCGGGGCTGGGGCCAATGAATTTGAAACCGCTTTTCTCCACCCGTTCGGCGAAGTCGGCGTTTTCGCTCAAAAAGCCATAGCCTGGGTGAATCGCCTCGGCGTCGGTCACCTCGGCGGCCGAGATGATGGCCGGCATGTGCAAATAACTTTGGGCCGATGCCGCCGGGCCAATGCACACCGCCTCTTCGGCCAGCTTGACATATTTGGCTTCGCGGTCGGCTTCGGAATACACCACCACGGCTTGAATGCCCATTTCGCGGCAAGCGCGTTGGATGCGCAGTGCAATCTCGCCCCGGTTGGCGATGAGGATTTTCTTGAACATGGGCTGGGGCTTAGGCGATCACAAACATGGGCTGGCCAAACTCCACGGCCTGACCGTTGTCCACCAAAATTTGGGTGATGGTGCCGCTGGCATCGGCCTCGATCTCATTGAGGATCTTCATCGCCTCAATAATGCAAATGGCATCGCCCTCTTTGACCACCGACCCGACCTCGACAAACGACTTGGCGCCCGGGCTGGAGGCGCGGTAGAAAGTACCCACCATGGGCGACTTGACCACATGACCCACCACTTCGGGCGGAGCGGCTGGGGCTGGCGCGGTGGCCGGCACCACCGCTGGGGCTGGTACCGCCACCATGGCCACTGGCGCAGCAACGGGTGCAGCCACCACTGGGTTGTTCACCGCCTTGACGATGCGCACCGTGCCTTCGGCCTCGGTGATTTCCAACTCAGACACATTGGACTCGGAGACCAAGTCAATGAGCGTCTTAAGTTTTCTCAAATCCATAATCAAATTCCACCCTGAGCTGCAAGAGGGCCGAATTTACACCAAAAAGATGCAAATGCCGAAAAAAACTGCTTCAGGAGGCCAAAGAAGACCAGGATTTGATTTGATCTTCTTTTAATTTACCCAAATACTGACCGATCATGTCGCCATTGGCATTCAACACTACCGTAAAGGGCAGCCCACCTTGGGCGTTGCCCATGGCCTTGCCCCATTCGGTGCCTTGCAGGCCCCCCAAGGCAATGGGGTATGACACTGGGTACTGGGTCAAAAAACGCCGCACCGAAGACGGCTGGTCAATGGCAATGCCGATCATTTGCCAGTTTTTAGCCTTATTTTCACGGTAGAAGGCATCCAATAAAGGCATTTCCTCGACACAAGGCGCGCACCAAGTGGCCCAAAAATTGATCACCAAGGGCCTGCCTTTGAAGGTCGCCACCGACACCGGCTCACCCTGGGGAGCGTCCCACTGCGTGTCCCACCAGCCTGGCGGCAGTGGCGCCACAGGGTGCCCGAAAAGCCCGCCGCGCCAGGCAGCCAAGCCCAGGCCTGCCGCTGCAGCGGTGGCGGCCACGCCCCAGAGCAGGCCGCGCCGAGAAGGATGTGGCGGTCCTGGCTCAGCGTGGGGTGAAAGTTGCGTCATGGCTGAACGCCCTCAGGGGCTTGTAGCAAAGCCAGCAATGCCTTCAAATCTCCGCGCCCACGACGGCCTTGGCGATTGGGTTGCAAGGCGCCGCGCAAATCATCGTGGTCGTGCACCATCAAATGGATGCCCACTTCTTCGCCCAGACCCGGGCAGGGGCATGAAAAGCTCAGGGCATCGACCACCTCGCCTTGAAACCCAGTGACCGCGCTGGGCTGAAACCGCACGCCTTGGTCAATCAGCGCCAATTCGGCTGATTTGGGGTCATCGCAAAACAATTGCAGGTAAATGTCATTCAAACGTGTCGCCGTGCCACGCCACACCGCCCCGGCCAAATGGGGGCGGAAAGCCTGCAAGCGCTCCATCCATTGGTAGGCCAGGGCGCGCAAAGCCGCCAACTCCTGGGCTTGGCTTTCGGCACAAAACACAGCGATGTATTCCCGCACCGCTTGTTCCACCAGGTCGTTATCGGGCCAGGCCGAGCGCCGACCGGCGCCCAACTCGCGCGCGGCGCGGCTTTTGGCCGGGCCATACTCCATGCCCTCCTCCACCACCCATCGAGCGGCGGCAGCGGCGATTTCATCTGGCAAGCGCGTCATCATGGGGCAGATTGTGCCTGGGCTGCAAAGCCCCCGCTCCTACAATCGGCGCCCATGCACATTCATATATTAGGTGTCTGCGGCACCTTCATGGGCGGTTTGGCCGCCCTGGCCCGCGAAGCCGGCCACCGCGTCACCGGCTGCGACAGCGGCGTCTACCCCCCCATGAGCGACCAGCTTCGCGCTTTGGGCATCGAGTTGATCGAAGGCTACAGCGCTGACCAACTGGCCCTGAAGCCGGATATCTTTGTCATTGGCAATGTGGTTTCCCGCGCCCGCTTGCCCGACGGCACACCGCGCTACCCGCTGATGGAAGCGATTTTGGAAGCCGGTCTACCCTACACCAGCGGCCCGCAGTGGCT
>CAXNFO010000211.1:0-4482 GCA_964201395.1 Limnohabitans sp. | reverse complement strand
GCCTGTCTTGGCCGTGGTGTTGGCTGGCTGCGTGAGCAAACCCCCTGTGGCCGTGGCCCCGCCCCAGGCTGAACCACCCCCCGCACCTGTGGTGCATGCACCTGCCCCCCAACCGGCACCTAAGGCGCCAGCGGCCGCACCAACTCCGGCGCCTGAACCCACCCATGTGTCCAAAGCGCGCAGTGAACGAGAGTTTCGCAAAGATGCAGCGCGCCACATTTACGAACAAAATGCGCACCGGATCTACACCGGTCGGCTGCCGCCTTTGCTCAAGGCAGTGGGCGTGATGGATGTGGTGGTCGATCGGCGCGGCCATGTGCTGCGGGTGGAATGGCGCCGCGCACCCAAACATGCACCCGATGTGATCAAAGAAATTGAGCGCACCGTGATGGCGGCTTCTCCCTACCCCGCCCCCATCCATTTGGGCCAAGCCACCTACACCGACACCTGGTTGTGGGACAAAAGCGGGCGCTTCCAACTCGACACCCTGACCGAAGGTCAGCGCTGAGCTTGCCCCCACCGCACTGCGGCGGCATGGGGGACTTGGGTCGTTGGCGCAAGCGCTGAATCAGGCGCTAAATCAGGCGCTGATTTGGGCACGCACCCGTTCGCAGGCCAACAAAATGCGCTCGGGCGTGGCCGGTGCATCCATGTGCACCAGCACCTGGTGGTTGGCACTGGCCGACACCGCATCGCGCATCGCAAAGTAGGTGGATAGCGCCAGCATGAGCGGTGGCTCGCCGGTGGCCTTGCTTTTGAAGGGCGTGGACTTGACGTTTTCGCCATCGAACAAACTGACCTTGAAATGCTCGGGCACGTCCCCGGCAACCGGGATTTTGTAGGTGCTGGGGCCGTGGGTGAGCAAGCGGCCTTTTTTGTCCCAAATGCACTCTTCCATGGTGAGCCAGCCCATGCCTTGCACATAAGCGCCTTCAATTTGGCCCTTGTCCACCGCTGGGTTGATGCTGCGGCCCACGTCGTGCACGATGTCCACGGCTTTGAGCCACCACTCGCCGGTGCGGGTGTCGATCTCCACCTCGGTCACCGCCGCGCCGTAGCAAAAGTAATAAAACGCCTGGCCTTGCAGGGTTTGAAAGTCGTATTTGATTTCGGGCGTCATGTAAAACCCAGTGACGCTCAAACCCACGCGGTCCAACCAGGCTTGCTTGGCCACTTTTTCCCAGGGCACAGACGCAGCACCTTGGGCCGAACCGGCATGGGCCGCATGGCTGTGAAACCGCACCTCGCTGGCATCGCAGCCCAGCAAACGCGCCGCCACCGGGGCCAAGCGGGCACGCATATGGTCACAGGCATTGTTGATCGCTGCGCCATTGATATCGGCCCCGCTGGACGCGGCCGTGGCCGAGGCGTTGGGCACTTTTTGGGTGTCGGTGGCGGTCACGCGCACGCTGGAGACGAGGATGCCCAGGCCATCGGCGGCGACTTGGGCCATCTTGGTGTTCAGGCCCTGGCCCATTTCGGTGCCGCCGTGGTTGACGCTGACCGAGCCATCCATGTAAATGCTGATCACAGCGCCGCCTTGGTTCAGCATGGTGGCGGTGAAGCTGATGCCAAACTTCAAAGGCACCATGGCCAGGCCGCGCTTGCGTTGGCTGTGCTTGGCGTTGAAGGCATTCACCGCTTCGCGCCGGGCACGATAGGCGGACTCGACCTCGAGTTGGTCCAGCACCTTGTCGCCAATCCAGTCTTCGATGCGCTGGCCATATTGGGTCATCAACGTAGACGGGTCGCCGGAGACCGCCGGGTCGCGGTACAAATTGATGCGGCGCACATCCAGCGGGTCTTTGCCCAAGGTGTTGGCGATTTGCTCCACCATGGTCTCGATGCCAAACATGCCTTGCGGACCCCCAAACCCACGGAAAGCGGTGGCGCTTTGCATGTGGGTTTTGCAGCGGTGGCTCATGGCCTTCAAATGCGGGATGTGGTAGCAGTTGTCGATGTGCAGCAAAGCGCGGTCGTTGACCGGGCCAGAGTAGTCGGTGCTGTAGCCGCAGCGTGAATACAAGGTCACATCCAAACCCAAGATGCGGCCGCTGTTGTCAAAGCCCACGTCGTAGTCAATGCGAAAGTCGTGGCGCTTGCCGGTGATCATCATGTCGTCGTCGCGGTTGACGCGCAGCTTGACAGGCTTTTGCAGCTTGAACGCGGCCAAGGCCGCGCTTTGGCTGAAGATGCTGGCATTGCCCTCTTTGCCCCCAAAACCGCCGCCCATGCGGCGGCAAATCACTTCCACGTCATTGGTGGTCAGGTTCAAGGCCGCTGCGGCCTCGCGCTGGTTGCCATCCGGGTGCTGGGTGGACACGTACAAAGTGAGTTGCCCGTCTTCGCGCGGCACAGCGTAGGTGATGTGGCCTTCCAGGTAAAACTGCTCTTGCTGTCCGCAGTGGGTTTGGCCTTGCAAGCGGTGGGGCGCGCTGGCCAAAGCGGCGCTGGCGTCACCCCGATTGATGCCCTTGGAGGGCATGACAAAACTTTGCTGGGCCATGGCTTCATCAATGGTCAAAATGGCTGGCAATTCGCGCACAGCCACGGTGGCGCGGTTGGCGGCTTCGCGGGCATAAATCATTTCGCGCGCCACCACCACGGCCACGGCTTGGCCCAAAAATTCCACTTTGCCATCGGCCAAAAAGGGGTCGTCATGGATGATGGGGCCGCAATTGTTTTCGCCGGGAATATCGCGGGCGGTGAACACCGCCACCACGCCGTGCTCGGCGAGCAAAGCGGCGCGGTCAATGCCCTCGCCGATCAGCTCGCCATGGGCCACTGGGGACTTGATCAGGGCGGCATACAAGGTGCCGCGCAGCTCGGGGATGTCATCGGTGTACACCGCCTCACCGGTGACGTGCAAATGGGCTGATTCGTGGATCAACTCTGTGCCTTGCACACCGGCAGGCAACAACTCGCGAAGGGTATTGGGTGCGTTCATGGTCAAGCCTCCACGGTTTGGTTGTCTACGATGAATTGCAGCACCAGGTTGCGTGCCACCAAGGCGCGGTAGGCCCAACTGGCGCGCAAGCCGTCGCGTGCGGTGAAGCTGGCGGCAATGGCCGCGTCCAAGGCGGCGGGTGTGACCGCCGCAGGCGTTTGGCCTTCCAGCACCGCTTCCAAGCGCGGCGCGCGGCAGGGTGACGGCGCCAAGCCGTTGTAGGCCAGCTGCACATTTTTCAGCTGGCCGTTGACCAACTCAAAGCGCATGGCCGCGCAGGTGGCAGAAATGTCTTGCTCAAAGCGCTTGCTGATTTTGTGCGCCTTGAACACCTGGCTAGGCCGTGGTTTGGGGATCTCGACCGCCTCGATGAATTCGCCGGGCTGCAAAACGGTTTTTTTCTGGCCGGTGTAGAACTGCTCCAGGGGCACTGCACGGGTTTTGTTGCCCCGGCGCAGGTGCAAAACCGCCGACAAGGCCAGCAAGCAAGGCATGGAGTCGCCAATCGGTGAGCCATTGGCGATGTTGCCCGCCAAGGTGGCGGTGGACCGAATGGGCGGTGAGCCAAAGCGGCGCAGCACCTCTGCAAAGTCGGGGTAGGCGTCTTTGATGAGGTTCATGGTGTCTTCCAAGGACACCGCAGCACCCACACGCCACGCTTGGGGGCTGTCTTGCACTTGGCGCAGCTCGGTCACATTGCCCAAATAAACAATGTGGTCGGGCCGGGTGTATTGCTTGTTGACCTGCAGACCGATTTCGGTGCTGCCCGCCAGCAAAGTGGCTTGGGGGTGCTGGGTCAAATAAGCGGCCACCTCGGCCACGGTGGCGGGGGCCACAAACTCATTGCCCTTGCGAGTGCGCAGCACCGGCTGAGAAATGATTTCACCTTCCAAGCTGAGGGTGGGCACGCTGGCGCGGCGAATCTCTTGCAGCAGCGGCACATCGGCTTGGTCATCGAGTTTGAGACCGGTGCCCTTTTGGCAGGCTTGTACGGTGGCATCAATGATGGGTTTGTAACCGGTGCAGCGGCACAAATTGCCACTGAGCGCATCGGTGATCTCCAAGCGCTGGGGTTGGGGCTTGATTTGAACCAGGTTGACCAGACTCATCACGATGCCGGGGGTGCAAAAGCCGCACTGCGAGCCGTGGCAGTCCACCATGGCCTGTTGCACCGGGTGCAAACTGCCATCGGTGCGCGTCAAGCTTTCCACGGTTTTGATCGATTTGCCATCGAGGGACGGCAACAAATGGATGCAGCTGTTGATCGGGCGGTAATCCACCCCCTGGCCAGCGGCGTTGAGCTCGCCGACCATGACCACGCAAGCGCCGCAATCGCCTTCGGCGCAGCCTTCTTTCGTGCCCGTGCGTTGGAGCTGCTCGCGCAGATAATCTAAAACTGTGGTGGTGCGGCGCACACCCTTGGCTTCAACGATCTGGCCGTCGAGCACAAAGCGAACCGTGTTGGTGACTGGAAACATGGGATGGGGGTGTTGGGTTGAGGGGGTTCAAGGCATTTTAGGGACAGCCGACAGCAC
>CAXNFO010000210.1:0-4512 GCA_964201395.1 Limnohabitans sp. | reverse complement strand
GCAGTTGGTGCGCGATGTGGAGGGCCGCCCGATTGACGATGACCTGCGCGCCGAAACCGCCCGCCGCATTGCCGACATCCGCGCCAGCGACGAGGGCAAAGAGGGTTTGCAATCGTTTTTGAACAAGCGCCCACCGAACTGGTTGCTCCTCAGGGCATGACCCTGCTTCACCCAAACGCCATTGCTGCCACAGCCTAGGAAGAGCCCATGTTTGCCAAAATTTTGATCGCCAACCGGGGTGAAATTGCCTGCCGTGTGGCCGCCACAGCGCGCCGCCTGGGTGTGGCCACGGTGGCGGTGTATTCCGACGCCGACGCCCATGCCGCCCATGTGCAGGCCTGCGACCAAGCCCTGCACATTGGTGGGGCCGAAGCCAAGGACAGTTACTTGCAATGGCAGCGCATCATCGACGCCGCGCGCCAAACCGGCGCTCAGGCCATCCACCCGGGTTATGGGTTTTTGAGCGAGAACGCCGACTTCGCCCAGGCCTGCGCCGATGCCGGCTTGGTCTTCATTGGCCCGCCGCCCGCCGCCATTCGTGCCATGGGTTTGAAGGCCGCGTCCAAGCAGTTGATGGGCCAAGCCGGTGTGCCCCTGGTGCCCGGATACCACGGGGTTGGCCAAGACCCCGCACTGTTGGCTCGCGAAGCCGAAAAAATCGGTTACCCGGTGTTGATCAAAGCCAGCGCTGGCGGCGGCGGTAAGGGCATGCGCGTGGTGCGCAGCGCCGATGACTTTGCCAGTGCCTTGGCCTCGTGCCAGCGCGAGGCGCAAAACAGTTTTGGCGATGCAGCGGTGCTGATTGAAAAGTATGTGCAGCGCCCGCGCCACATCGAGATGCAGGTGTTTGCCGACAGACAGGGGCATTGCATCCATTTGTTCGAGCGCGATTGCTCGGTGCAGCGCCGGCATCAAAAGGTGTTGGAAGAAGCCCCCGCGCCGGGCATGACCGCAGAGTTGCGCCAACGCATGGGCCAGGCTGCGGTGGCCGCCGCCCAAGCCGTGGGCTATGTGGGGGCGGGCACGGTGGAGTTCATCGTCGAGCAAAGCGAGCGCGGCATGGACTTCTTCTTCATGGAGATGAACACCCGCTTGCAAGTCGAGCACCCAGTCACCGAGGCCATCACCGGCCTGGACTTGGTGGAGTGGCAGTTGCGCGTGGCCTGTGGCGAGCCCTTGCCCTTGGCGCAGGACCAGGTGCACATCCAAGGCCATGCCATCGAAGCGCGCATTTGCGCTGAAAATCCCGAGCGCGACTTTTTGCCCGCCACCGGCCCCTTGGCGGTGTACCGCACGCCGCCCGCGCACTTGTTCACCCCGGGGGCCGTGCGCATCGACAGCGGTGTGCGCGAGGGTGACACCATCAGCCCGTTTTACGACCCGATGATCGCCAAGCTCATCGTGCATGCACCCACGCGCGCGGCCGCGCTGGCCCAACTCGACATGGCTTTGGCGCAGTTGCACATCGTGGGCTTGAGCCACAACGTCGGGTTTTTGCGCCACGTGGTGCGCAGCCCATCCTTTGCCAACGCGGTGCTTGACACCGCATTGATCGAGCGCGAAAGCGCCGTTTTGTTTGGTCAAACGCCGGTGCCCGCACAGGTGTGTGCGGCCTTTGCACTGGCCCAACACGTCCATGCCTTGGCCCTGGCTGAGCAGCCCCAGGCCCATGCTTGGGTGGACCCCTGGGGCCGCCGAGATGCCTGGGCGCCCAATGGTGTGCGCCGCTGGCTAGCCCAAGGCGAGTGGCAGGGCCAAACCATGCAGGCCAGCAGCCTGGGCATGCCCGGCCAGGAGACGCAGTTGCGCGTCCAAGGCGAGGGTGTGGACTGGCATGGTGCTTGGCGTTGGCAAGCCAGCGATGCTGGCCTCACTGTCTGGCTGGCCGGGCAACGCTGGACAGCCCAGGTGCACACCCATGGCGGCGTGATGCATGTCTTCACCCCTGAGGGCGCAGCCGCGTGGCGCTGGATCGACCCGCTGGCGCACCAAGCCGATGCCGCCGCCACCCAGGGCAATTTGAACGCGCCCATGCCGGGCAAGGTGTTGTCGTTTGCGGTGCAGGTGGGCCAGGTGGTGAGCGCGGGCCAGGCCTTGGCGGTGCTCGAGGCCATGAAGATGGAACACACCATTGCTTCTCCCTTCGACGGCACGGTGGCCGAGTTGCTGTATGCCCCTGGCGATCAGGTCAACGAGGGTGCACCCCTGTTGCGCTTGGAGGCAGCCGCCGCATGAAGATCCACGTCTACCTCACCCACACCCAGCCCGCACCGTGGGTCGATGGCTTGCAAGCGGCCTTGCCCGAGCACACCGTGGCTTTGTGGTCGCCCGGCGCGGGACCGGCCGATGCCGCCGTGGTGTGGGCTCCGTCACAAGATTTTTTGGATGCGCAACCGGGCCTGAAGGTGATCTTCAACACCGGTGCTGGGGTCGATGCCTTGTTGCCCTTGCGCTGGCCGGCGCAGTCGGTGTTGGTGCGGCTGGAAGACGCGGGCATGTCGGTGCAAATGGCCGAATACGTGCTGCATGCGCTGGTGCGTCACTTCCGCGAATTCGATGCGTATGACAAAGCCCAACCCGAAGCCCGTTGGGCGTTTCGCAAACCGCGCCAGCGCAGCGACTTTCCGGTCGGTGTGATGGGCCTGGGCGTGCTGGGCGAGCGGGTGGCACGGGCGCTGCAAGGGTTTGAGTTTCCGGTCAATGGCTGGAGTCGCAGCCCCAAAAACCTGCCCGGTGTGCGCTGCTTCAGTGGCGACGCCCAGTGGGGCGAATTTTTGGCGGCCTCCAAGGTGCTGGTGAATTTGCTGCCACTCACGCCCCAGACCGAAAACATCCTCAACCGCGCCAACTTGTCGCAGTTGCAAGCCGGTGGCTATGTGATCAATGTGGCGCGTGGCGGGCACTTGGTGGATGCCGATTTGATCGACTTGCTCGACAGCGGCCACCTGGCCGGGGCCACCCTGGACGTGTTTCGCCAAGAGCCTTTGCCCCCAGAGCACCCGTTTTGGCGGCATCCCCAAATCACCGTCACGCCGCACACCTCGGCGCGCACCTTGCGCGACGAGACCATTGCGCAAATCGCCCACAAGGTGCGCTTGTGGGCCAGCGGCACGCCACCCGAACAGCTGCCCGGCGTGATCGACCGCCAGCGCGGTTATTGATCATGGCGCGCACACCTCTTGCACACCCAGGGTCTGGCCGCAACGCGGGATGGGTGCCATGAGCACCCCCACCCCCATTGAGGTGGTGCACCAAGCGCTGCATGAACGAGCGGCGCTGGTGTTGGCTCAGCCTGTGGCGCAAGCCGTGCCATCGCCCTGCGTGGCGGTGTGTCAAATGCAAGCCGACACCGCATGGTGCTGGGGTTGTCGGCGCACGCTCAACGAAATTGGCCAGTGGTCGGCACTGGACAACGCGGGCAAGCGTGAGGTGTGGCAGGCCATCAGCGATCGACTGCACGGCTGAAAGAACACGATAAAAAATAATGCTGCCCGCCAGGGTGGCCGCAAAAAAAAACCCACCTTGCGGTGGGTTTAAAAAAGCTTTTCAGTTCAATCAGGTGGCATGCTGATGCGTATCACCGGGAATGTTCGGGTAGCGCACATGTTCAACCAATTGCTGGATTTCTTGGCGGGGTGGTGCCGTCAAGAGGCTGATGATGATGATCAGCGCAAAGCCCAGTGGCACACCAAAGACACCGGCTGAGATGGGCTGAATGCCCCACCACAACTCAATGGGTGATGTCACACCAAATATGCCCCTCAACCAAGGTTGCGTCGTCACCATGTAGTAGAAGGTGATGCCCAATCCACCCAACATGCCAATGACCGCTCCCCATTTGTTGGCGCGCTTCCAGAAAATACCCAGGCTCAGGGCCGGGAAGAAAGAAGCCGCAGCAAACGAGAAGGCTGCCGACACCAGGAACAAGATGTCCGCTGGTTTTTGGGCTGCCACATAGGCCGCTGCCAAGGCGACGACCAGCAACAAGACTTTGGAGATCGTCACCCGCCGTGAAGTTGAGGCATTGGGGTCAATCATCTTGTAGTACAGGTCATGTGACAAGGCGTTGGCAATGGTCAACAGCAGACCGTCTGCGGTTGACAAAGCCGCAGCCAAGCCACCCGCTGCCACCATGCCAGAGATGACATAGGGCAGTCCGCCAATTTCAGGGGTCGCCAAAACCACGATGTCGCCGCCGATTTTGAGTTCACCCAATTGCAGCAAGCCATCTTTGTTGATGTCAATGATGGACAGCAGGTTGGGGTCAACGGTGGCCCATTGCCCCACCCAGGCCGGCAATTTGTCAAACGGCGTGCCCACCAAGACCGTGAACACCTCGTACTTGACCAACACCGCCAAAGCAGGTGCCGTGAAGTACAACAAGAAGATGAAGAACAGTGACCAGGTCACCGAACTGCGGGCTTGCTTGACCGAAGGTGTGGTGTAGTAGCGCATCAGGATGTGCGGCAATGCAGCCGTTCCCACCATCAAACAAAACACCAGGGCCAAGAA
>CAXNFO010000209.1:0-4539 GCA_964201395.1 Limnohabitans sp. | reverse complement strand
GTGCAGGCCAAAGAGAAAAAAGCCGTGGTGGAAAAAGCCTGTGAGCGCACCGGCCACGAACGCGCCAGCCCTTGGCACCATGTCACCTTGGACGTGGTGGTTTCTCCCCACATGAATGCCGCCGACCGCTTCCCCGCGCAGCAAATTGCACGCGAAGTGCGCCAACAAATTCACCACCGCACAGCGCAGTCGCCGCATTGGCGCGTCAGCAACAAGGTGGTGTATGCCAACTCCTACGACAAGGCCTTGCTCACCCAAGGGGAGCAAAACCTGCCCTGGCGCTTGAATGTCATGGTCGCTTTGGACCCGAACTCCGCACCCGGCAACCCGACCTTTGCCATGCGCTGGGAAGTTTCCCACCGCATGGAGCGCGCACTGTTTTTGAGCCAACAACATTGGGTCACCTTGCCCCAAGCGGTTGTCGCCGCATCGGGCTTGGAGCCGGTGGTCAGTGCCCAAATCCAAGCCGTGGTGGAAACCTTTCACCGTGCCATGGATGAGCGCTTGTCTTGCTTGCCACCACAATTTGAAGCCCACCTGGACCAAGGCAAAACCTTGCGCATCAATGCCGGCCACCTGAGTGGTTTGCGTTTGGGCGATGTGCTGTTGGTGGCCGATCGGCAAAAAATCCCGGCCCGCATCTTGGAGCCGGGCAACCTTGACGGGGTCACCCTGGCTGAGGTGCGCTCGCTCTATGCTTACAGCGCCGAACTCAAAACCATTGCCGGTGTGATGCCCAAGGGCGCAGGCCAATGGGTGGCCGTGCCCTACACCCCATGAACTTCCAGGAGAACCGCATGCATGACCTCAACCGCACGCCCTTGAGCCGCGCCAGCCTTGGCTGGGCATTGTTGGCTTGTGCCTTGACCGTGGCTGAGCCCGCTTGGTCCGCCGATCCGTCCCCGATGGCGCAGTCCGCTTCCAGCTCTGGCGCTGCAGCGACCAAGTACACGGTGCGCGAAGGCGACACCCTGGACAAAATCATTCGCTTGCACATGGGCAACAGCCCGCTGCGCATCGAAATTTTGCGCGACGCGGTGGTCAAACAAAACCCCCATGCCTTCGTCAAAGGTTCCACCAAGGTGTTGTTGGCCAATGCGGTCATCACCTTGCCCAACCACACCGAGTTGCTGCAAATGCAGTTGGGCTCGGTCCTGCCCAAGGCAGAGCCTGCCCCAGCCACCACCAACACCTCCATGGCGGAAGACCGACGCAAGACTTGGGTGCGCTATCCTTGACGCTCACCGCCACGGGGCGGCAGCGGAGGTCACACCATGTTGGGTACCGAAAGTGTATTGGGCGCCATGCGGGCCACGCCGGTCCAACTGGACATGCGCACCCATTGGCTCGAGACCAGCATGGCCGAGCAATTGGGCCTGCAAGATGGGCAAGTGGTTCAGGCCCTGGTCGAAAAAAAAGATGGCCGGGTGCGTTTGTGGCTGAAAGATTTTTCCTTTGATTTGCCCAATGGCTGGGTGCTCAAAGATGGTGACAAACCTTTTTTGCGCGTCTCGCTCAACCCCGGTGGTTGGGGCCTGCTGATCCAAAACCCCACCGACCTGTCTGCCACTGCTGACAAAACCAAACTGGCCCTGGACGGTTTGGGTGGCAAGGCGCTGACAGGCAGCTCCGCTGGTGCGGGCTTTGTCGCAGCGGATGCGGTGCTCAGCACCTCGGCCACCAGCAACCGGCTCAACACCTTGGTGTTTCAGCCGCCAGGGTTTGCGGCCTTTCGTCATTTGTTGCAAATGATGGACCTGCGTGCGCCGCAAATCACGCAACTGTCGGCGGGCCAATCGGACTTGTTGGCGCGTTTGTCGGGGCTGGGGCTGTCCATGGCCCAATTGCAGCCATTGGGCTTGCGCAAAGCCTTGGCCCCTTATTTCAGATCGGTCGAGAGCCAGCTGTCCCAGCGGCAAAAAGTCGAAGACACCCCGCGCTCCTTGATCCGCCAGTTGTTGGACAGCTTGGGTGAGCAAGATACCGGCGCCTCGGTCAACGGCTTGTCGGAAGATTTGCACAAGGCCTTGAATGAGCTCGAAGCCGCCCAATTGCAATCGGCGATTGACCTCAACCGTGGCGAGCTCAACCTGCGCTTGATGTTGCCCTTCACCGATGCCGACCCGGTGGAGCTGCACTTTCAGCGCCCACCGCGCCAGCCCGGTGAAGAGAATCCGCCTCTGAGCGTGGACATCCATTCGCAAAGCCGATTGCTGGGTGAAGTGTGGTTGCACACCTTGATCAAAGCCGGTCACCAAGTCGAGTTGACCATGTGGGCCTTGCGTGAAGATGTGGCCCAACAAGCGCGCTCACATTCCACCGAATTGGTCTTGGAGCTGGGTGCGGCGGGCCTGGAGTTGCAACAGTTTCAAATCTACAACAGCCCACGCCCGGCCTCAGACCAGTCGCGTCCCGCGCCTCAGCGCGGCTTGGTGGTGGACGCCTTGGCATGAGGTTGCTGTGTTGAAAGACCGCTTTCAGGCCATCGCCCTCGAATACGGGCGCAACAAAACACCGCGCGTCTCGGCCAAAGGGCACGGCGAGTTGGCCCGCATGATCTTGGCCGAAGCGGAAAAACAAGGCGTGTTTGTGTCGCAAGACCCGCAGTTGCTGGCCTTGCTGGCGCGTTTGGAAGTGGGGGATGAAATTCCCCAAGACATGTATACCGCTGTGGCGGTGATTTTGTCGTGGGTTTATTGGCTCAAGGGCATGGAGCCAGGGGACGAAAAAAAGGGTTCGCCCCGCGAGCCTTAAGCGTCGCTGTAACCGCGGCGTCGGCGCAGGCGGTTGATTTTGCCCAAACGGTCGTAGACCTCGACCGAGCTGGCTGGGTCTTCGATGACCATGCTTTGCAAGGTGCCCCGGATGGCGTCGAGTTTGCGCACGATCAAAATTTCGTTGCGCCGGTGCATGTCGCGGCAAGCGACCATGCGCGATTTGAAGGCGTCCCACTCGCTGCCGAGGCGATCGGCATCATCGGGTTGGCGCACGCCACTCAAGCTGCTGAGTTGCTCCAGCACCTCGTTTTTTTGCTCCAGCAGTTGTTCAAAGCGGTCCAAGTCCTGCGCCTTGAGGGCGTCGAACTCTTGGGCGAGCAAAGTCTCCAACCCGTTCACCAAGGCCAAGGCCTCGGTGTGGCGGGTGTCTTCGGTCGCGAGCACAGCTTCGGCCAACATGGTGGGGATCAGCCTTGAACCATTCTTTCCAGCGACACAAAGCTCTCGGCAATGCGGCGCGGGTTCAAGGGGTAGTTGCCTTCACGCAAAGCTTCCTTGATGGACTCCACCTTGGCGCGGTCAAAGCTGGGCTGCTCTTTGACACGTTCAGCCACATTGCTCAAAGACAAGGTGTCGATGTTGCTGGCCTTGGCTTTCACCGGCGCCGCATCTTCGGGCGTGGCTTGGGCTTGCGCACCTTGTTTCTTGTCAACTTTTTCGATGTTGCTTCTCATGGAGGCATTCGACTGCGACATACGGGTTTGGGAATTGATGGATTCAGACATGAAAGGTCTCACTTTCTTTCAACAGGGAAAGGCAATTCTTTCCGCGTCATAGGAATTATCGGTGCCAAGCTTGAAATCTTGAGCGCCGATGGCGAATAAATCAGTAATGGCCGTAAAGAACAAATTGGTATTCATTTTTACATCGCCCGTGCTGCATTAAAGCCAGTGATCACTGCACTCAATGATCGACCCGACTCGGGATTTTTCAAGCGAATTTGTTCACCCAAGATGCCATCTTGTTGGGCCTCGGCGCGCAAGGTTATCAAAAAGCCTTTGCCTTCTCCCACCGAGACCATGACTTGCTGACCGCGGCGCACCATTTGGGCGGCCTTCAGGTCGTAGCTGCGCAAAGGGGTTTGGGCCGGCAGGTCGCGCTGCAACTCCATGTGGGTCAAAGCGGAGGCGTCGCTCAGGTAGCTGGTTTCGCCGCTGGGCAAAGCCATTTCGACCAGGCTGAACTGCTGCGGAGTCGCCACGGACCCTCGTTTGATGACCTGATTGGCCACCAAAACCTGGCGCATCACCATTCCAGACTGGGTTCTGGGCGCAGTGGGTGCTTGCGTTGGGGCGGCGCTGACGCTCGGGGCGGGCAGGGCTTCTGGGCGGGCCATGACCTGCACAAAGTGCTGCCAGGCGGGTTGGTCGCAGCGGGCGCGCACCGATTGGCGGTTGCCAAAAGGCAAATCAAATTGGATGGGCTTGGCACACGCTGGGATGTTCAAGCGCGGGTCCAGGGGCGTGACTTGCAAAGCGCTCAAGGGTGTTCGGGTTTGCTCCGCCACCCATTGGCGCGCGCCCTCGTGCAATTGGCTGTGTCCGGCCGTTTGCGCCCATGACACGCCAGACCACAAAACGGCCAGCACGGCCAGATAACCCGTGCAAGAGCGCTTCATCGGGGCTGGGGGCGCGGCGTCAAAAGTGACGGTGCGCTGGGGTTTTGGTGGGCACAGCATTTGCAAGTAAAGGGTTAAGGGTGTTGAAGTTTTGACAAATCGTTGAAGACAAAACACTCCCAAGCAATTTAAATGCCAGCCACC
>CAXNFO010000208.1:0-4540 GCA_964201395.1 Limnohabitans sp. | reverse complement strand
CTGTTGAACACCGCCACCACCGGCAAGGGGGTGACGCTGCGGATCACCCGCAAAGCCATTTGGCCAATTTGCAAAGAGCTGCCCGAATCCAAAATCACCACCCCGGCCGAGGTGACGACAAAGCAGACGTTGGACATCATGCCCCGGTTCTCTGGGGTGGGGAAGCCATCGGGCGCGTAAATCATCCACACCCGGGGCGAGACGCGTTGCGGTGCGATGTCGGGCACCGGTGCGCCGGTGATGAAGTCTTGCGCTTGTTGCGCCAGCACATGCACATCGGGCCACAGGCCAGCCACGGGGACGCCCAAGGCGGCGGCACCCAGCCACTGTCGGCGCGACATCCGTTGGGGGAAGTGGCTTTTATTGGCCATGGTGATGCCTGGAGGTGGGCCCAGTGGCTGTGCTGTAGCGGTGCTTTGGGTTCAAGCGTGGCCGGGGTTGGGCAAGCCACTGGTGAGGGTGGGCGTGTTGATCTGGCGCGGTTTGACGCGCCCGCCTTGGGCCTTGAGCCACTGCTCAACCACCGTCCAAACCTGCGGGTTGCCTTGGCTGCGCGCCTCTTCGGCCACCGGCGCCCAGCCGGCCACCTTGTAGTTTTTGTCAGCCTGGATCGGTTGGCCTTTGAGGCGCATGTCGCTGATGCGCGCACCCATTTTGGCCAGCGGGTCCAGGCTGAACTGCATGCCGCCCACGCGCACCATGTCGCCGCCTTGCTGGTAGTAGGGGTCGGGGTTGAACAAGTTGTCGGCCACGTCTTCCAAGATGGTTTTGATGGTCGCGCCGCTCATCTGGCTGACGGTGGCAAACGAATAAGTGGTGGCGGTCATGTCCATCAACCATTCGCGGGTGATGGCCTGGCCGGGCAGCAAACTGGTGCCCCAGCGAAAGCCGGGCGAGAAGGCAATCTCGGCGCCTTGCACATCCATCAAAGCGTCCACCAGCAATTGGTCGCCGCTGCCATTGAAGTTGCCGCGCCGGTACAAGCTGCCTTCGGTCACCGCCAAGGTCTCGCTCAGTTGCTGGGCATAGGGGGCGCGCACCCGGTCGATCAAGGCTTGCATGGGCTTGTCAGCGGGCAGCATGTTGGCAAACACCGGCATCAGTTTGTAGCGAAAGTCGGCCACGCGCTGTTGACGAATGTCCAAGTCCAACACCGCTAAAAATTTACCGTTCGATCCGGCGTTGGTGACGATGGTTTTTCCGCCCGGGTTGGAAACCAAGGTGGCCACGGGCATGCCGTCGTGGGTGTGCCCACCCATGATGGCGTCAATGCCGCGCACCCGCGAGGCCATCTTCAAGTCCACGTCCATGCCGTTGTGGCTGAGCACCAGCACCACTTGGGCACCCTTGGCCCGCACCTCGTCGACCATGCTTTGCATGCGTGTGTCTTGGATGCCAAACGCCCAGTCGGCCACCATGTAGCGCGGGTTGGCGATGGGCGTGTAGGGGAAGGCTTGGCCAATGATGGCGCAGGGCACGCCGTTGATCTCGCGCATCACATAGGGTTTGAACACCGGGTCGCCAAAGTCTTGGGTCTGGATGTTTTGGGCGATGAACTCAATCTGGCCGGCAAAGTCTTTGTCGACAATTTCTTTCACCCGCTCCATGCCCAGGGTGAACTCCCAGTGACCGGTCATCACATCCACACCGAGCAATTTGCACGCCTCGACCATGTCTTGGCCGCGCGTCCACAGCGCCGTGCCCGAGCCCTGCCAGGTGTCGCCACCGTCGAGCAACAAAGCACCGGGGCGGCTGGCCTTGAGGCGCTTGACCAAGGTGGCCAAATGGGCAAAGCCCCCCACCTTGCCATAGCGGCGGGCGGCCTTGTCAAAGTCCAGATAGGTCAGGGCATGGGCCTGGGCCGTGCCGGGGCGCAAGCCCGCGGCCTTGAGCAGGTGCTCACCCACCAAATGCGGCAACTGCCCGCGCATGCTGCCCACGCCCAGGTTGATGCTGGGCTCGCGAAAGTGGATGGGCAGCAGCTGTGCATGGCAGTCGGTCATGTGCAAAAACGACACCTGACCAAAACGCGGCGCGTCGTACAAGCCCTCGCTGGCGGTGGCCGCATCGGCTTCGGCATAGCGGCCCATGGCCATGCCCGCCACCGCGCCAGCACCCAGGATCTGCATGAATTCGCGCTTGTGGAGGTTCATGGTTAAGCCATCACTGATATAAAGGATTTAAAAAAAACCGGGCCTAAGCCCGGTGGAGGTCACTGGTTGACAGGGGACTTGGGGTCGAGCAACAGGCCGACGATGTCGCGCACCTGGGCTTCGGTCAAGATGCCCATGTGCCCAGCGCGGGGCATGTTGGAGCAGGCGTTGTAGGCCTTGGCGTTCCAAATTTTGCCCCAGGTGTATTCCACGATGGGTTTGGATGCTGCACTGCTGGGGTCGCTCACGCCACGGATCTTGCCGTAGTTGTACAGGCTGGGGCCAATCGTGCCGTAGGAGATTTCTGCCTTGTCCATCTGATGGCAGTTGTAGCAATTGCCACCGTTGGCCATCTTGGGGTCATCGGTCCAAGTCAGTCCGCGCCCACTTTGGGCAATGGTCTCGCCGCGCTTCCAGTCGCCAATGAACTGGCCATTGCTGGGCCAGCGGATGGTTTTGAGGTTGGTCTCTTCAATCGCTTTGGCCACTTTTTCGTCCAGCGGTTGGCCACTGGCGTCGGCCTCGCTGCACAAACGGTTGGTGTCATCGGTTTGGGTCAAGCGCTCCACATTCACATGGGCTTGGGTGCGGAACGAGGCTTTGACCATTTGGTCGGTGATTTGGTTCAGCTCAGCCACGCTGGGCAAGTTGGCACAGCCAACCAATGCCAGGGCAGCCACGGCCAAACCGGTCAGGCGGGTTTTGTGGTTCATGGTGTCTTTCAATTCAGCGCTTGATGGCCGGGGCAATGGAGGCGGCACCTTGGGCATTGACACCCAAATAGACGCTCAAGGCCACAGTGGCATCGCTGGCAAAGCCGGGGAATGGGAAGCGCTGTTGGCGATAGCAATCGTTCAAACGCTGCTGCATGCCCCACATCTGCCCATTGGAGACGCGGTAGGCGGGCCAAGCGGCAAAGCCGATGCCGTCGCCCGGGTTCTTGGTCAGCAAGGGCAGGTCTTGCAAGCGGATGCGCTTGCCTTCTTCGCCGTGGCAGGAGGCACAAGAAAAGTCGTGTGTGCCACCGCGCATGAAGAACAGGCGCTTGCCCACTTCGTACATCACCCGCTCTTGGGCGTGAGACTGGGACAAATTGAACTTCATGCCCTTGGACTCGGCCGCAACCCAAGTGGCCAAGGCAGTCAGATTGGCCATTTCACCCCGCCCAAAGCTGGTTTTGGCGATGGCCTGGGGATCAAAGCCTTGCAAGGTTTGCATGCAGGTGAGCAAGCGCGACTCCAGGTCTTGCACCTTGCCAGTGTCGGCAAAGTATTTGGGCAAGCTGACAAACACGCCTTTGATGACGCCCGGGCCTTGGCCCAAATCGCAAGCCTCGAGGCTGGCGTTTTTGGGGCCGCGTTTTTGCTTCCACAGGTCTTCACCCTTGGCCTCGAACAATTCAGCCGGGTTGCCGTCTTGCAACATGGCCCGGTATTCGTCAATGCCTTGGCTGGTGGTTTTTTGGGCCAGCACCGGTGATGCCCCCAAAACCATGGCCAAGGCCACGGGAATCAATGCTTGTCGCATGCGAACCTCTGGGTTGGGGAAATCAGCTGATGGTGGCTTCGTCGGTGCGGGTGGCGCCACGGTTGTCCACCCATTTGATGGACACCTTGTCGCCGGCCTTGGCACCCTTGACGCTGAACTGCAAAAAAGGGTTTTTGGACACCGCAGGACCCCATTCGGAGGTCATGACCACCTTGCCGTTGTGGCTGGCGGTGATTTCTTGGATGAACCAAGCGGGGACGATTTTGCCGGCCGCGTCTTTGCGCTGACCGGACTCCATTTCGTGGCTCATGAGGACGCGGACGGTGGCTTTGTCGCCGCTGGCTTGGGCGCGGATGCGCATGGGATCTGCCATGATTTCTCTCCTATATATGTGTGTGGTGACGGTCTCAGTGGCGGGGCTTTAGCCGCCGCAGCCACCCAGGGTGACCTTGACTTCTTTTTTGGCGAACAAGGCGCGACCGTCGTTCATGATGGCCACCGCGTACACGTCCGAGGACTGGCCCATTTTGGAGCGGGTGGCGAAGTTGGCGTCGACCGCGTCGGAGACGTTGAACACGGCCACCAACACCGAGGGGTTTTTCTCGACCAAGATCAACAGGTGTTTGACGCCGCTCATGGCAGTGCTCACGCCCAAGGGCACCACTGCGCCGTTTTCGGCAATGTCGGGTGCGGTCAAGGTGACGTCTTTGCTCTCGCTGATGTTGGCACCGCCCGAAGCCTTGACAGCTTCTTGCACGGTTTTGGCTTCAAAGGCAGCCTTGTTGGGTGCGGCTTGGGCCGCTGTGGGCAGCCAGCCGGCGGCGCTCAGCAAGCTGGCCACGACCGCTGAATGTTGGATCGCTTGGCGACGATTTTGCATGGTCAATCTCCTAAACATA
>CAXNFO010000207.1:0-4543 GCA_964201395.1 Limnohabitans sp. | reverse complement strand
ATGGCCGCCAAAGATTTGGACCACGGCGGCGACCCTCACAAACTGGTGGGCGAGATGGCCGACCTGTGGTTTCACAGCTTGGTGGCGCTGTCCCATTACGGCCTGACCCCCGAGGATGTGCTGCAAGAGCTGTCGCGCCGCGAAGGCTTGAGCGGCTTGGAAGAAAAAGCCCTGCGCAAAGCACAGGCCCGTGAAGCCGGCGAAGATTAAACTTATTAAATACCACCATGCACACCGACCCCAACTGCATCTTTTGCAAAATCGTTGCCGGCAAGATACCGAGCAAAAAGGTTTACGAAGACGAAGAGATATTCGCCTTCCACGACATCAACCCGTGGGCGCCGGTGCATTTTTTGATCATTCCCAAGGCACACATCCCGTCCATGGCCCAGGTGGAGCCCGAGCACCAGGCCCTTTTGGGGCGTATTTTGTTGCTGGCGCCCAAGCTGGCCTTGGAGCAAGGGGCCCGCCCGTACCCTGAGGGTGGCTTTCGCATCGTCACCAACACCGGGACTGAGGGCGGGCAAGAGGTTCATCACATGCACTTTCACGTGATGGGCGGCCCGCGCCCCTGGTTGCGGGGATAAGCCCCTCGGTCTTGGGTGGTGTCTCCAGCCCACTAGAATAATGAGATTGTTCAGGAGATACTCATGGGATCGTTTTCCGTTTGGCACTGGTTAATCGTGCTCTTAATCATCGTTTTGGTGTTTGGCACTAAAAAACTCAAAAACATTGGCGCAGACCTGGGCGGTGCTGTCAAAGGCTTCAAAGATGGCGTGAAAGATGGCCAACCTGGCGCTGCGCCCGCTGACGACAAAACCGCCGCCCCTGCGGCCCAAGTGGCCGCCGCCAGCCCTGCGGCTGACAAAAACACCATTGACGTCGAAGCCCGTCCCAAGCTCTGATCGAATGCCGTGATCGACCTGGGTGTTTCCAAAATAGCGCTGATCGGCGCGGTGGCATTGATCGTCATTGGCCCTGAAAAGTTGCCCAAGATGGCCCGCACCCTGGGTGCCTTGGTGGGTAAAGCTCAGCGTTATGTGTCTGACGTGAAAGCCGAGGTCAATCGTTCGATGGACCTGGAAGAGCTCAAAAAAATGAAGGAAACCGTCGAGTCGGCCGCCCGCGACGTGGAAACCACGGTCCACACCGCCAGCGCCGACTTCGAAAAAGACTGGCAATCAGCGACCGCTGGGCTTGACACCGTGTCTTACACCCCAGAAGTGGTTTACCCCGAATACGCCCACCCCAAGAAAAAGTGGCGCATCAAGCAAGGGGCTGCCCCCCAGTGGTACAAGGCCCGCCACGGCATTCGCAGCAAGGCTTTGTCGGGTGCGGCACGGGTGGCGCGGTTTCGCCCTCAGCGCCTAGGCTAAAGGCCCACCATGTCAGACCCCAGCACCAAACCGGAAGACGAACTGGCCGGCTCCGAGCAGCCCTTTGTGCAGCACCTGATTGAGCTGCGCGACCGCTTGATCAAGGCGGTGATTGCCATTGCGGTTTTTGCCATTGCCTTGTCCCTTTACCCTGGCCCCGGCCCTTTGTATGACATCTTGGCCGCCCCGTTGGTGGCCCAATTGCCTGCGGGTGCCACGATGATCGCCACCTCGGTGATCTCGCCTTTTTTGGTGCCCCTCAAGATTTTGCTGATGACGGCTTTTTTGCTGGCCTTGCCAGTGGTGCTGTACCAAATGTGGGCCTTTGTGGCGCCGGGTTTGTACACGCACGAGAAGAAGCTGGTGTTCCCGCTGGTGGTGTCGAGCACCTTTTTGTTCTTTTTAGGCGTGGCGTTTTGCTACTTTTTTGTCTTTGGCCAGGTGTTTGCCTTCATTCAAAGCTTTGCCCCCAAAAGCATCACGGCCGCGCCTGACATCGAGGCCTATCTCGGCTTTGTGTTGTCCATGTTTTTGGCCTTTGGCATGGCGTTTGAGGTGCCCATCGTGGTGGTTGTGTTGGCCCGCATGAATGTGGTGTCGATCGAAAAGCTCAAAGCATTTCGCTCTTATTTTGTGGTGCTGGCTTTTGTCATCGCGGCCATCGTGACCCCGCCCGATGTCGTGTCGCAATTGGCCTTGGCCATTCCCATGTGCCTGTTGTATGAAGTGGGCATTTGGGCGGCAAACCTGTTCATTCGCCACACCCAAGCCCCAGACGCCGAGAAGCCACCAGCGGCTTGACACCCCATGAAGCGCTACTGGCTCATCTTCTCCCAGGTGGTCACGGTGTTGTTGGCCATTTGGTTTGTCTTGGTCACGCTCAAGCCCCAATGGGTGGGCACGGGAGGCAATTGGTCGGGCGCGGTGCATTTGCTGCAAGCGCCCGCAGCTGCCCCGGGTGCCGTTGCAGTGGGCAGTTTCAGCCCCGCCGCTCGCCAAGCGGCGCCGGCAGTGGTGAGCATCAGCACCTCGCGCGCATCAGGCCCCAATCCGCATGCCAAAGACCCTTGGTTCAAGTTTTTTTACGGTGACCAAGACGAAGCTCCCCAAGGGGGCATGGGCAGTGGGGTGATCGTCAGTCCTGAGGGCTATGTGTTGACCAACAACCATGTGGTGGAGGGGGCCGATCAAATTGAAATAGTCTTGCACGATGGCCGCCGCACCCAGGCCCAAGTGATTGGCACCGACCCCGACACCGATTTGGCTGTGCTCAAAATCAAACTCGACAGATTGCCTGTCATCGTTTGGGGCAATTCAGATGAGTTGCAAGTGGGCGACCGCTTGTTGGCCATTGGCAACCCGTTTGGCGTGGGTCAAACTGTGACCAGCGGCATCGTGTCTGCTTTGGGGCGCAATCGGCTGGGCATCAATACCTTTGAAAACTTCATCCAAACCGATGCGGCCATCAACCCCGGCAACTCAGGTGGCGCATTGGTGGACATCCAAGGCCATTTGATGGGCATCAACACCGCCATTTATTCGCGCTCGGGCGGCAACATGGGCATTGGTTTTGCCATTCCCGTCTCCACCGCCCGCCAGGTGTTGGAAGGCATTGTGAAAAACGGTGTCGTGGTGCGCGGTTGGGTGGGCGTGGAGCCCAATGACCTGACCCCGGAGTTGGCCGAGTCCTTTGGCATATCTCGCTTGCAAGGCGTGGTGGTCACCGGTGTGCTGCAAAACGGCCCGGCCTTCAAGGCGGGTGTGCGCCCAGGCGATGTGCTGTTGGGTGTGGATGGCAAAACGGTCGAAAACGTCGATCAATTGCTGGCTGCGATTGCAGCGCTGAAACCCGGTGTGACCGCTTCTTTGTCGATTGAGCGGGGGGGCAGTCCGTTGTCGGTATCGGTCAATCCGGCCCAGAGGCCCAAGCAAAGGCCGGTAGCTCGATGAGCGCCCACCGCGATCAACTGCTGCAAGCTTGTCAAACCTTGCTCACCCCAGAGCGGTTCAAGGATTACGGGCCCAATGGTTTGCAAGTCGAGGGCAAGGCGCAGGTCGATGTGTTGGTCTCTGGCGTGACCGCGTCCAAGGCCTTGATCGAAGCGGCCATCGACGCCAAGGCCGATGCCATCTTGGTGCACCACGGCTTGTTTTGGCGTGGGCAGGAGGGCACGGTCACCGGTTGGATGAAGCAGCGCTTGCGCTTGTTGTTGGCCCATGACATCAGTTTGCTGGCCTACCATTTGCCGCTGGACGCCCACCCCGAGTGGGGCAACAACGCCCAGTTGGGCCAGCGTTTGGGTTGGCGCGCCGACAGCCAATTTGGCGATCAGCAATTGGGTTGCCTGGGCCAAGCCGTTGATGGCACGGATTGGCCCAACGCCCAATCTTTGGCGGCGCACCTGCAGCAGGGTTTGGGCCGAGCACCCGTTTGGGTGGGGGCCGACGATGTGACGCGACCCATCCGGCGTGTGGCTTGGTGCACGGGTGGGGCCCAGTCTTACTTTGAAGCGGCAATTGCCGCTGGCGCCGATGCCTTTGTGACCGGTGAAATTTCTGAGCCCCAAGCCCACTTGGCGCGTGAAACCGGCGTGGCTTTCTTTGCCTGTGGCCACCATGCCACTGAGCGCTATGGCGCACCCGCCGTGGCCGCCCAAGTGGCCGCGCAGTTGGGCTTGGTCCACCGCTTCATTGACATTGACAACCCGGCCTGAGGGTATCGCCATGCCTGACCAACGGCCAGTGGCCATCACCTTGGGCGACGCGGCGGGCATTGGCCCTGAGATCATCGCCAAAGCCTTTGCACACCCCAGCGCCGCGCGCGGTTGCGTGGTTTTTGGCGATGCCGGCATCATGCAGCAGGCGCTGCATTTGTTGAAATTGGAGCCAAAGCTCAGCGTGGCCGTGATTTCCGATTTGACCCAGGCCCTGAGCCTTCCCGCTGGGGTGATTCCGGTCTGGCAGGTGGGTGCCGAAATCGACCCGCCACCATGGGGCCAGGTGAGCGCTGCCACTGGGCGTTTGGCCGCCGATAGCGTGCGTGCTGCGGCGCTAGCGGCCCTCAACGGTCAGGTGCAGGCGGTGGTCACCGCGCCTTTGAACAAAACCGCATTGGCTGCGGCGGGCGAAAGCTTTCCAGGCCACACCGAACTGTTGCAGTCGCTGGC
>CAXNFO010000206.1:0-4589 GCA_964201395.1 Limnohabitans sp. | reverse complement strand
ATGAATGCAGCCACCGCCCGGTCAATGCCCGTGGCAGAGACGTCTCTTTCAATTTGTTTGTTGCGGATGTCTTTGTTGGCTGTGCGCACCTGAAGGATCAAATCTTTCAAGCCCCAGGACTTGACCTGCGCCGATGTGCTGCCCGCGTCGGGCACAGATTGGGCTTGTGCATGGACGCAAGCCATCCACAAAACAGTTGATACACCATGTGTCAACCACCGCCGCTGGCACCATGCCTTGTCCATACCCATCCCTCAAAAAATATAGCCCTTGCCCGCATCTCCCACCCCAAGGGCACACATCTTTTGTGCCAGCAGGGTGAGAGGGTTGCTTATTGGAGGACTTCCTTGGTTTTGCGCCGTGCAGCGGTGCTGGCAGGGGCATCCTCTGCGCTGAGCGGTGAGGCAGGTTTTTTCATGCTGGCCAAGCGCTCAATTTGCGACAAAGAAATCAAGTGCGCATAGATCGCGGGCAGGTAACCCTTTTGCCGGATCTCGACAAATTTGGCGTCGGTGAAGTTGTTCAAGCGCTCTTCGTTGATGACATAGCAACCGGTGATGTTGCGCACCTGGCTGGCCGCATTGACACGCATGTTCAAAGGCGTGAGCAAATTGTTTTGAATCAGGAATTTGCTGAACTCGTGGGTCATGGTGTCCATTTGCTGGAGTTCACCCAAGTAGCGCTTGACGTTTTCGATCACTTGGGTGGGGTTGCCCTGTTCATCGAACATGGCTGCGCCCTCGGTGTCGCTGAGCAAGTCGCTGGCTTCGTCGATGCAGACGATGAAACGATCGGCCTCAGCGGCTTTGGTCAGCGCAAAGGGATAGCGGCGGATGATGGCGGGTATGTATGAGCCGGCCCAGGCCCCATCGCTGCCCACAAACAGGTTTTCACCGGCGTCCAGGCCCATCAAGGCCACTGGGCGAAAGTCATCGCTGGCTTTGTCTTCCAAAAAGACCAGCGGGTAAATGGCCGCAGCGCGCGCGAATTCGTGCACGGTGACGTAGGCCACATGGAACTTGGCAGCGAAACGGAAATCGTTGCTGGATCGGATTTTTTTGCCTGCATGGCGCTCTTTGTTGACAGGCACGACTTGCTCAAACATGTTTCATCCTTGAAAATTCATGAAAAATTCACCCACGCCTTCCAATTCAGGTGGCGTTTATTGCCCACTTCTCGCAGTTGATCGAAGGTTTAAACCATATGTTAGTTTTGAAGGTATAAATCACCAACATTTCAATTTCGACATTTATACGAACAAATCCGACATTTTTGTTACTAATTAATATTTTTGTTCATATAAATGTGATCCATGAATTTTTTTTGATGCTTTTTAATTTGTTGCGATTGGGGTTGTTTTTGGGCTGTTGGGTCGGATTTGGCGCTGCCCAGGCTGATTTATTGACAAACCACATGTCGTCCTTGTCTGCCTTGCAAAATATTTCCATACTCGAGGACAAGCAGGGAGACATGGACTTTGAACAAGCCAGCCGCCCAGAAAACGCCGCTTTATACAAGCCTTGGCCCATTGACCAAGGTCAAATCAACATGGGCTTTACGCAGTCTGCCTACTGGGTCCGGGTCGGACTGCAACGCGCTGCCGATGCACCAGCGAACTGGGTGCTGGAGGTGCCTTTTTTCTTGTTGAACCAGGTGGATTTTTATGCCCCGCAGCGCCCGGTGGTGCGTACTGGTGGCGAGCGACCCTTGAAATCCAGGCCTTTTTTGCATCGCTTTTTTGCTTTTCCTGTCGAGATCGACACGCAAAGCCAACACTACTACTTGCGCGTGAGCAGCCATCACAGCGTCACCGTGCCCATCACGATGTGGCAAGAGCAAGCCTTTCGGCACCACGTGCAAAACACCACCTTGCTGCAAGCGCTTTACTTTGGGGGGTTGCTGGCCTTGCTGATGTACAACTTGTTTTTGGGCTTATCGCTCAAGGATTTGCGTTTCTTGCTCTACAGCGTGTTCATTGCGGTGTTTGGTTTGGGCATGTTGTCAGGCAATGGCATGGGCCAAATGTTTTTTTGGCCAGAGCAACCCCGGTTCGATTCGATTGCACAAACCTTTTTCATCTGTTTGTCCGGGGCATTTGCCATGCTGTTTGCCAAGCAGTTTTTGCAAGCGCGGCGCTACACGCCCAAGATATCCGCCCTTTTGCTGACCTTTTCCTTGTTATTCTTGATTGACGCATGCATGGTGGCGTTTGCGCCTTGGCTGGGGTTTCCCACGGTGTGGGCGGTGCAAATGCTTTATTTTCTGGCCCTGCCGGCTTCGTTGATGGTCTTAATTGCCGGTTTCCGTGTGCTCAAGCTTGGGCACAAGGGTGCGCGTTTTTTCTTGCTGGCATGGGCCGTTTTATGGTTTGGGGCCATCATTGCCACCTTGCGCGCGTTTGAATTCTTACCCACCAATGTTTGGACTTCCTACAGCTTGCAACTGTCTTCTGCGGTTGAAATGCTGTTGCTGGCGTTCGCCTTGGCAGACATCGTGCATCTGGAGCGGCAAGAGCGTGAGCGGGCGCAGCGCGAAGCATTGCAAGCCAACCAACAATTGCTCCAGCGGTCGCAAAGCGCCCAAGAGCAACTGGAAGGCGAGGTGCAAAAGCGCACCCAAGAATTGCAACAAGCCCTGGTCACGCAGACTCAGTTTCTGGACAAGTACTTGCGATTTGGCGCATTGATTTCGCATGAATTTCGCAACCCCTTGGGCATCGTCAACAGCCAAATCAGCCTGCTTCGAAAGGAGTACTCGGCAGGTCAATTGAACTTGGACAAACGGCTTGACGCCATGACCAGCGCCACCCAGCGCCTTTTGTCGCTGTTTGAAACTTGGCTGCATGGGGACCGCTTACAACACGACATGAAGAATTTTTCCCCGCAACACATTCCCTTGGCCGCTTGGCTGCGAGAGTTGGTGGATGCCCAGTCGATTTACCATGACAAAAATCCACTGTCGCTCGAGCTGCTCGCGCCGGTCGGCGATGTATGGGTCGATGAAAATCTGCTCGAAGTGGCCATGCTCAACCTGATTGACAATGCCTGCAAATATTCGAGCCCAGGTCAATCTGTGGTGATTGAAACGCGCAAAAAAACCGGCTGGGTGGGCATTGCTGTGATCGATCAGGGCTGCGGTATCGACAGCAAAGACCACCAGCTGATCTTTGATGACTATCGGCGCGTCAGTTCGGAGAGCTCTATCGCTGGCTTGGGTTTGGGCTTGGCTTTTGTGCGGCGCATCGTGGACAAACACCAAGGTCAGCTGGAGCTCGACAGTGCACTGGGCCAAGGCAGCACCTTTTGCCTGTGGTTGCCAGATAAATAAACGTCTATTCACAATACCTCATGGATACACACAAATTCCACCACGGCCGTGTTTTGGTGATCGAGGACGAAGCCGATTTGCTCGAGGCTTTGGTCACTTACCTGAACATGGAGGGGTTTGCGGCCGATGGCGTCAGCAGCTTGGTGGCTGCTTCACATTGGATGAGTACCCACGAATTTGACGTGCTCATCTTGGACCTGGGCTTGCCCGACGGCGATGGTTTGAATTGGTTAAGCACCCACGCACACACCCAAGGCAAAGGGGTGATCATCACCACCGCACGGGGCGAAGGGGTGCAGCGCATCCAAGGCATCCAAGCCGGTGCCGATGTTTATCTGGTCAAACCCATCCAGCTCGAAGAGCTGGCTTCCTTGGTGCGCAATTTGATGCGGCGCTTGCGCTCTCACATCTTGCCCCAATGGACCTTGAAGCCCCAGAACTGGACCTTGATGTCCCCCTCGGGCATGGTGGTCAAACTCACGCACTCTGAAACCGTGTTGTTGCAACGGCTGAGCCGAGCACCGGGTCAAGCCATTTCCCGGCAAGACTTGGTTTTGAGCTTGGGGCATGACCCGCAGTCCTATGACTACCGGCGAATGGAAATTCTGGTGCGGCGGTTGCGCAACAAGACCAAAGAGGTGTTGGGCAGCGAATTACCGGTCGAGACCGTGCACAAAGTCGGTTACGCATTCACCGCTTCGATGGAAGTGGCCTGAGCACACCCCGGGCGAATCCGCATGGTCAAGCGCGGTGACCGTGCTACCCTTTTGCATGCCCCACACACCCGCACCTGCCGAATGGATTGACTCGCGCCACGCTGTCCACCGCTTGTTGATGACCTTGGTCATCACCACCTTGGGCTGCAGCCCCATGTATGTGGTTTCGGTGGTGTTGCCTGCGGTGCAAGCCGAGTTTGGTGTGGGCCGTGCCGATGCCTCTTTGCCTTACACCGTGATGATGGTGTGTTTTGGTTTGGGTGGCATTGCGATGGGCCGCTTGGCCGACCGCATTGGGATTCAAAAGGTCTTGTGGCTGGGCTCGGTGGCCATCGTGCTGGGTTTTTTGGCGGCAGGCATGGCGCCCAACATATGGCTGTTCATCGTGGCGCACGGCTTGTTGCTGGGTTTGCTGGGCAGCTCGACCACCTTTGCGCCCTTGCTGGCCGATACCTCGCTGTGGTGGGACAAACGCCGAGGGGTGGCGGTGGCCGTGTGCGCCAGCGGCAATTACCTGGCAGGCAGCATTTGGCCCACGCTGACCCA
>CAXNFO010000205.1:0-4591 GCA_964201395.1 Limnohabitans sp. | reverse complement strand
ATGCTCAAGCTCACCGAGCGGTGGTTCAACCCCGCGCAGTGCCAAGCCATGATGTGGGACAACCCAAAGCGCTTTTTTGATTGGTAGGACGGCATGACCGATTTCTTTCAACTGTTTTTCAGCGGCATGGCCACCGGCTGTATTTATGCCTTGGCCGCCTTGGGCTTTACCTTGCTGTGGCAAGCCTCGGGCACCATCAACTTCGCCCAAGGTGAGTTCGTCATGCTGCCCGCGTTTGTGATGGTCATCATGCTGCACCAAGGCCTGCCCCTGACCTTGGCCTTTTTGTTGTCATGTGGCGTGGCCGTGCTGCTGTTGGGTTGGTTGTTCAAGCGCGGGCTGGTGGACCCCTTGTTCAAGCACGGCATGATGCCCATTGTGGTGGCCACCATTGGCTTGTCGATTGCCATGCGCAACGGCGTGCGTGCCGGATACAGCTCGGAGCCGCAGCCCTTTCCCCAGGTGTTCCCAGAGGTGGTGTTGAACGTGGCGGGGGTCAATGTGTCGGGCTCGGACATTGGCACCTTTGTGTTTGCCCTGTGTTTGGTGTTGTTGACCCAAACATTCCTCAACCGCACCGTGACCGGGCGGGCCATGCAGGCGGTGGCGCAAAACACCGAAAGCGCGGCGGTGCTGGGCATCAATGTGCCGCGCATGATCTTCTACACCTTTGCCATCAACGCGGTGTTGGCCGCTGCCGCAGCCTTGTTGGTCACACCCACCTATTTGGCCAAATTCGACATGGGCGAGAGCCTGGGCACCAAAGCATTTTTTGCCGCCATCATTGGGGGCTTCAACAACTCGCGTGGCGCATTGCTCGGCGGCTTGTTGGTGGGGGTGAGCGAGAACCTGGCGGCGGCCTATATCTCCTCGGCCTACAAAGACGCGGTGGCCTTGATCATCTTCATGGTGGTGATTTTGTTCAAACCCCAAGGCTTGCTCGGGCGCAAAGAGGAGCGCAAGGTATGAAAAAAATCCATCTGTGGATTGGCTTGGCCCTGTTGGTGGCGCTGGTCGTGGCCCCAGCATATTTCAAAAACTACGGCATCCATTTGTTCACCACCTGGTTGGTGTTCATCATCGCCACCATGGGCTTGAACCTGACAGTGGGTTATGCGGGCCAAAAGTCGCTCGGCCATGCGGCTTTCTTTGGCATTGGAGCGTACACGGTAGCAATATGCCTCAAGGCTGGCCTGAGCTTTTGGTTGGCCTTGCCCACCGGTGCTTTGCTGTGCTTTGTCGTGGGCCTGATCGTGGGCTTTCCGGCACTGCGGGTGCAAACCATTTACCTGGCGTTTGCCACCTTGGGCTTCAACACCGCGATGTGGCTGGTCATGCGCAATGAAGAGTGGCTGACCGGCGGCACCTTTGGCATCAACAACATCGCGCGTCCCAGCCTGTTGGGTTTCAGCTTGGACGGCAATTTGGCCTATTACCGGTTTGTGCTGGCCATGGCGGTGCTGCTGGGCTTGTTGCTGTGGGGCTTGCTGCGCTCGCCCTGGGGCAAGGCCTTCACCGCACTGCGCGACAACCCCATCCGCGCTGAAAGCTTGGGCGTGGACACCCGTGCTTACACCCTGATGAGCTTTGCCATTGGCGCGGCCTATGCCGGGTTGGCCGGTGGTTTGTATGCCTCCCAGGTGCAGTTCATCGACCCGGCCTTGTTCACCGTGGGCGCGTCCATCATGATGTACCTGATGGTGGTGGTCGGTGGCCCCGGTTACTTTTTGGGGCCGATTTTGGGCTCGGCGGTCGGCGTCATCTTGCCCGAATGGCTGCGCTTTGCCCAAGGCTGGTACCTGATGGTGTTTGGCTCGGCCGTGGTGCTGCTGATGATTTGGCTGCCCGATGGCTTGCTCAGCATCCCCGACCGTTGGCGGGCGCGGCGCCAGTCACGGCTGGCTTCTGAACAACGCCGCCAAGCGGCACACAACGGGGGTGTGGCATGAACCAACCGGTATTGAAAGTGACCCAACTGAAAAAAGCCTACGGCGCCATCCAGGCCGTGGGGGGCGTTTCGTTTGAGGTGCAGCCGGGTGAAATATTTGGCGTCATTGGCCCCAATGGCTCGGGCAAAACCACCTTGTTCAACAGCATGCTGGGGCAAATCAGCCCGGATGAAGGGCGCATCGAACTGCGTGGCCAAGACGTCACCGGCTTGGGCCCCCTGGCCTTGAGCCGGCTGGGGGTGGGCCGCACCTTCCAAACCCTGCAGGTGTTTGGCAAGATGAGCGTGCGCGACAACCTGATCGTGGCTGCCCAAGAGCACCGGGGTTCCATGGGCAGTCGCTTGTTCGCGCCCAGCGACTCGGACCTGGGCGGCAAGGCAGACGCCTTGCTGGCGCAGTTTCGCTTGACCCATGTGGCCCACCAAAAAGCGGGCGAACTCAGTTACGGCCAGCAAAAACTCGCAGACATCGCCATGGCCTTCATGAGCGAGCCCGCCTTGGTGTTGCTCGACGAGCCCTGCGCGGGTGTCAATCCGTCTTTGGTGGGCGGTATCTCTAGATTGCTCAAGCAACTCAACCAAGAGCGCCAAGGCTCGTTTGTGGTGATCGAGCACAACATGGAATTTGTCATGGGACTGTGCCACCGCATCATGGTGATGGTCGAAGGCCAAGTTCTGGCCATTGGCACGCCCGATGAAATCCGTGCCAACAAGCAGGTGCTCGACGCCTATCTGGGGAATTGAGATGAGCGACCCCAATAACACCTGCATTGAGTTTGACGATGTGGTCTCGGGCTACAAAGATTTCATGATCCTCAACAACCTGTCGCTCAAGGTGCGCCGGGGTGCCATCACCTTGCTGATGGGCCCCAACGGCGCGGGCAAGTCCACGGTGCTCAAAACCTTGTTTGGCCTGCTCACACCGCGCCAAGGCCGGGTGCTGCTCGAAGGCCAAGACATCAGCGGCGCGAGCCAAAAAGACCTGTTGGCCAAAGGCATCGCTTTTGTGCCCCAAGGGCGCAATTTGTTTGGGCAACTCAGCGTGTTTGAAAACCTGGAGCTGGGCGGCATCACCCTGGGGATGAAGACCACCCATGCGCGCATCCCCGAGGTGTTGGACTTTTTCCCGCGCGTCAAGGAGCGGCTGCATTCGCGCGCGGCCTCCTTGTCGGGTGGCGAGCAAAAGCAGTTGGAGATTGGCCGCGCCTTGCTGCTGCGCCCCAAAGTGTTGCTGATTGACGAGCCCTCGATTGGCCTGTCGCCGCTGGTGGTGCAAGACGTGTTCAAGCTGTTGCAGCGCTTGGCCGCCCAGGGCACCACCGTGCTGATGGTCGAGCAAAACGTCAAAAGTGCGCTGAAGTATTCGCACGACGCCATCGCCTTGGAGTCGGGGCGTTTGGTGCTGCACAAACCCGCCAGCGAGATTTTGGCCGACCCCCAGATGGAGCGTTTGTTTTTGGGCGGGGCCCATGCGGTGGCCACGGCGGCCAATCAGGGTCTATAAGGCTACCCAGTCCGGTTGGGTTCCTGTCAGGGGTGGACAGGAACCGAATTTTCGGTATCACTTTGGTCTGCGGGCTTTCATTTCCTGCGCCAATGCTTTGACCGCTTTCAATGCCCCAATTTCGCCGCCAACCCCATGTGTTGGGCGACTTTCGCCAAGCGTTTGTCGAGGGTCCACAGTTGAGCGTGGGGGGTGAGTCGGGTGGCGGCGAGCAGGGCCACATCGACAAAGCCAAGGCCTTGGTTGTGCAGCTTTTCGGCTTCCAGCAAATGCAGCACTTCATCGCTGCTGGCCACAGTCGCTTGAGGCAGGTTGCCCAAGGCTTGCAGCACGGCTGTGCGGTTTTTCAATGAGCCCAAGGCAATTTCACCCAACACCCAAGGGTGACCCAACACTTGGGTTTGGTTCAGTGCATCGGCCAGCACGGCGTTGCCTGCGCGCAAATGGTCAATCCACACCGAGGTGTCGACCAGCCACATGCTCAGGTGGCCTTGGCCCTGCGCCGGGGAGGCGCCTTGATTTGTTTTTCAGTGCCGCCCAGCAGGGCCAAGCGGCGCGAGCTTTCGCGTTCGACCAAGGCCCGCAAGCCCTCTCTGACCAGGGCGGTTTTGTCAACGCCCACCATGTACTGCTGAGCTTGTTGCAACAAGTCATCGTCGATGGACAAAGTCGTTCGCATGTTGAAAATTCCCCCAATTGCATATCATCCTATCATCATTTGATGCTATTTTTGATGCGAGGTACCGCACACAGGAAAACCCGAGCCTGTCATCTTTGACAGACCCAGCCGCGTTGTGAGTGCCAAGGCAAAGTCCATTGCCTGCGTGTTCACTGCAAGGGGTTGTCATGAAAGCACATTTCGCCGTCGTTCTCACCGCTGTCACATGGGCTTGCGCCATCCCAGCGCAGGCCCAAACCGTGGTCACCCAAATCAGCTACCGATCTGGCGGGGCGGGGTGGCACCACGGAGGGCACCATGGATGGCACCACGGGGGGCGCAATGGGGGGCACCACGGGCATGGCCACGGTCATGGGCGTTGGGCGGGGCCTTTGCTGGGCGCTGCCGTGATTGGTGGCTTGGTGTATGCCACCCGGCCCCAGGTTTATGCCGAACCCGTCTATATCAATGCACCCCCCAC
>CAXNFO010000204.1:0-4617 GCA_964201395.1 Limnohabitans sp. | reverse complement strand
CACCAAGCCGGCGGCAAGATCGCGCTGCAGTTGTGGCACGGCGGGCGCGTGGCCGCGGACAACCGAGAGCAACCCGATCCCCCGCTGTCACCGTCGGGGGTGAATGACAACATCGACACCATCACCGTGTGGGGCCGCGATGAGCAAGGTATTTTTCGCAAGAAAACAGCCTGTCCCTCGCGTGAAATGACCTTGGCCGAAGTGGAAGACACCATTGCCGCTTTTGGCCGTGCGGCCCGTGCCGCGCGCGAAGTGGGCTTTGATGGGGTTCAGTTGCATGCAGCGAATGGCTATTTGCCCCATCAGTTCTTGTCACCCTATTTGAACCGCCGCACCGATGCCTACGGGGGCTCACCCCAGGGGCGCGCTCAATTCGCATTGCAGGCCATGCGCGCCATGATTGCCGAGTTTCCTGCGGGTCGCGTGGGCATGCGCATTTCCCCCTTCACCACTTTCAATGGCGCGTTGGACCCGGACCCCATTCCCACTTACCGCTATTTGGTCGATGAACTCGCCCGCCATGGCATGGGTTGGTTGGAGTTGGCCGACACCAATTTTTGGGCAGGCCAATTCGACCGCGATCAAATGCTGTCCCTCACCCGACCGGTGTTTGATGGGCCCATCATTGCCAACGGTGGGATTGACCCACAAACGGCGCAAACCCTGATTGCCAATGGGTCCATCGATGCCGTCTCGTTTGGTCGCTTGTGGATGGCCAACCCTGATTTGCCCGAGCGCATCCGTGCCGATGGACCCTATCAAAATGCCATCACCAAACGCTTTTACGGTGGCGGGCCCGATGGCTACAACGACTACCCGACGTTGGCCGAAGAAAAAAGTTTGGCATGAAACATTTTTAAAACCACAAACAGGAGAAACCATGATCACAGCCCGCGAAATAGGCCCCCAGCGCTACCGCACCTCTTATGGCCGTTACTTTGAGGATTTCCAAGTTGGCGATGTGTATGAGCACCGCCCAGGCCGCACATTGACCGACCAAGACAACATCAGTTTTGCGCTGCTCACCATGAACCAGCACCCCATGCATTGCGACATGGAGTTCGCCAAGAAAAGCGAATTTGGCCGCTTGCTCATCAACAGCCCCTTGTCCTTGGCGGTGGTGGTGGGCATGACGGTCAATGACGTCAGTGCCAAAGCCATTGCGAATTTGGGTTGGAAAGACATCAAACTCAGCGGCCCGGTGTTCGCGGGCGACACCTTGTATGCCGAAACAAAGGTGTTGGACAAACGCGAGTCCAAGTCACGCCCCCACCAGGGCATCGTGACCGTGCACACCCGTGGCATCAACCAGGATGGCGTCGAGATCATGTCGTTTGAGCGCATCATTTTGGTGGCCTGCCGTGGCCATGCCGTGGACGATTGAGACAGGTCATTCACATGCACAAGCCTGACGCCGATACCACCCCAGTGGCTGGTCCCATTGCGGCAAGCTATGCCCATTGGGCGCATGCCTTGCACTGGCGCGACCTTCCCGCCGAGGTGGTGGCCCAAAGCCAGCACCTGATCTTGGATGCCCTGGGCATTGCGCTGGCTTCAGGGCGCTACCCTTTTGCCCAACAAACATTTCTGGCGATGCAAGACCTGTGCCCCAGCACAGGCCCTGTCCCGGTGTTTGGCATGCAAGCCCATTTGCCAGCCCGCGATGCTGCCTTGATCAATGGCTTGTTGATCCATGGCTTGGATTACGACGACACCCACCCCGGCAGCGTGGTCCATGCCACTGCATCGGTGTTTGCCGCCGCTTTCAGCGTGGCCTGCCAACAAGACAGCAGCGGTGAAGACTTGTTACTGGCCTATGTGGCCGGCATGGAGGTGGCCACCCGCGTCGGCATGGTGGCTGGTGGCGTGTTTCACAAAGCGGGTTTTCACCCCACAGCAGTGGCCGGTATTTTTGGTTGCGTGATCGCGGCAGCTCGCTTGTGGGGTTTGGACGAGGCGCAAACCGTGCAGGCCCAGGGCATCGCCCTGTCGATGGCCGCCGGGACCTTGGAGTTTTTGAAAGAGGGCGCAGGCACCAAACGCTTCCACCCAGGATGGGCGGCCTCCAGCGCCATCGTGGCGGTGGCCTTGGCGCGGCGTGGCATGAGCGGGCCATCCACCGCCTACGAAGGTCAATATGGTTTGTACGCCAGCCATTTGGGAGCAGCCCTGGACGCTTGTCGCATGGAATTGGCCACGCAGGGTTTGGGCGTGGCGTGGGAGTTGATGCGTGTGGCGGTCAAGCCCATCCCCGCATGCCATTTCGTCCATGCCTGCATCGATGCAGCCAGCGCTTTGCGCCCCGAGTTGGCGCGGGGAGAGTTGTCGCACATCGTGGCCCGCGTGGCCCAGGGTTATGTGCCGGTGGTGTGCGAGCCAGTGGCCCAAAAGCGCCGACCATCGAATGCTTATGAAGCCCAGTTCAGCGTGCAATATGGCATTGCCACAGCCTTGCGCCATGGCAAGTTCGGACTTCAGGCCTTGGAGCCCGAAGCCATGCAAGACCCGCTCACCCAAGCCTTGGCCGATAAAGTGCGCTACGAAGTCGACCCCGATGCCGATTACCCCAAGTACTTCCCGGGTGAGGTGGTGCTGCATTTCGCCGATGGCCGCCAAGTCGTGCACCAAGAACCCATCAACCGCGGCGCGCCCGGTCGGCCCATTGCCCATGCCGATATCGTGACCAAGTTCATGAACAACGCCGCTCTGGCCTGGCCCGTGTCAGCGGCGAGCGCATTGCGCGACGGCGTGCTGAACTTGCCCCAGATCCGCACCCGCGAGCTGGCCCAGTTGTTGGCGGCTTGACATCCATGGCGATAAGGAAATTTTCATGACAACATCTTCCACCAACCCGCCCGCACCGCCCGTGTTGCAAGGCTTGCGCATTTTGTCGGTCGAGCAATATGGTGCGGGGCCATTTGGCACCCAGTACCTGGCCGACCTGGGTGCAGAGGTCATCAAAATTGAAAACCGCAAAGATGGGGGCGATGTGGGCCGCATGGTGGGTCCGCATTTCTTTGGGCCGGGTGACAGCCACTTCTATCAATCCTTCAGCCGCAACAAAAAAAGCCTGACCTTGGACCTGAAACACCCTGAAGGTCAAGCCGTGTTGCACCAACTCGCGCGCGACGCCGATGTGGTGTTCAACAATTTGCGTGGTGACTTGCCCCCCAAACTGGGCCTGACCTACGAGCAACTCGGGCGCATCAAGCCCGCTTTGGTGTGTGCGCACCTGTCGGCTTATGGGCGCCATGGCTCGCGGGCCAATTGGCCGGGTTACGACTATTTGATGCAAGCCGAAGCGGGTTATTTGTCCTTGACCGGCGAACCCGACGGCCCACCTTCACGCGCAGGCCTGTCTATCGTGGACTACATGACCGGCACCACGGCGGCCTTGGCCATGCTCGCGGGCGTGTTGTCGGCTCGGCAAACCGGAAAAGGCAGAGATGTGGATGTCAGCCTTTACAGCGTGGCCATGTACAACCTGGCTTATTTGGCCACTTGGTACCTGAACAAAGGCGTGGTCACAGGACGCCAAGCCAGGTCTGGCCATCCTTCTCTGGTGCCCAGCGAGTTGTACCGCACCCAAGATGGTTGGATGTTTGTGATGTGCAACAAGGAAAAATTCTGGGCCGTGCTGTGTGAAAAGATCAATCGTCCGCAGTGGATCAGCGATGAGCGGTTTGGCAGTTTTGCAGCCCGCTTGAAAAACCGCCTTGAACTGAATGTGGCCTTGGACGAGGTGCTGCAACAACAAACCACCGCCCATTGGTTGAAGGTGTTTGCAGGCCAGGTACCCGCATCGGCGGTGAATGATGTGGCCCAAGCCTTGGACAACGAGTTTGCGCAGGAGATGGGCATGGTGGTCAACGTGGACCACCCGCAAGGCCCCATTCGCACCATGGCCTGTCCCATCACGGCCGGGCCGGTGGCCGCCGTGGCCGCGCCCAGCTTGGGTCAGCACACAGCACAAGTGCTGCAAGAGGCAGGTTTTACCGATCAACAAATTGAAAAACTGCGTGAACTCGCGGTGATATGACCCATGAAAAGCTATTTATTTGTCCCCGGCGACCGTGCCGAGCGTTTTGACAAGGCCCTGGCCACAGGCGCCCACGCGGTGATCATTGACCTGGAGGATGCGGTGGCGCCCGAGTCCAAGGTTTCTGCCCGCGCAGCCATTGGCCAATGGCTGCACCCGGACAAGCCCATTTATTTGCGGTGTAACGCTTACGGAACGCCTTGGTTTGATGGTGATTTGGATTTGCTCAGCCACCCAGGCGTGCGTGGCTTGGTATTGCCCAAGGCGCAGGAACCCGATTTATTGATCCAACTGGCCAAAAGCCTGCGCCCTGAACAGCGCCTGTTGCCGATTGTCGAAAGTGTGTTTGGTTGGGACCGCGCTCGGGAACTGGCCAGCGCGCCCGCGGTGGACAGGTTGATATTTGGTTCGGTCGATTTCGCTTCTGACGCGGGCATGGGCAGCGATGGCGAAGAGCTCAATGCGGTGCGCACCCATTTGGTCCTCGTGTCGCGCTTGGCCGGTGTGCGCTCGCCGGTGGACGGCGTGACCTTGGCTTTTGGTGATGAGCAAGCCTTGGCCAACGATGTGTCACGCGC
>CAXNFO010000203.1:0-4636 GCA_964201395.1 Limnohabitans sp. | reverse complement strand
GGTCACTGCCGTGGCGGGTGTGGGTATTGGCAGTTTTTACGATTACGCACCCAATCTGAGGGCCTTGGCCGCATCTGTCATTCAAAAGCGATGCTTGGACACGGTGATCTTGTTGCGCCAATCCTTGGTGGGCAAAGAGGGGCGGCCGTTTTATGAATTGGCGGACTTGCTGCTGCAAGCCTTGATCAAAGAAGGATTTGGTCGACCCAAGGAGTGGACGGCCCTGCTGTTGCTTGAGCGACAAGTGTCTTCAGCGGCTGCTCTCAAACAGGTGCACGGGGAGTTTGTGAGCATTTGGGCTGAGGCCATTCGCATGTCATCAGCGAATGTGCCCAGCGCAAAAATCATCGGCATGGCCCGAATGGCCCATGCCATCAGCTATGGTTGGTATTCGCATGACTTGTTGTTTTACATGGACGACCCCATCACCAGTCGATCCATGGCCGACATTTCAAAAGCAATCACCCATTTCATTGAGTCTGCTTCAATTTAAATGTTGAAATTTGTGGCGGTAATCTTCCCCTTTTGCAAGGGGCGCAGAAGTAAAAACGTGAAGCAGTCACAGGGAAATGATCTGAGCATGTGAGCCTGATGCAAAGGTCACCTACTTTCATGTGAAAACTTTAAAAACCGGGACGACTGCGGGGGTCAGGTTTCGCGGTGCTGCCAAAGTGCTGGGCAAGTTCAGTCATTTGTGTTTTGCCATTGAAAAATGTTCGCAATGCACCGCCCGCCAAATACGAGTTATTGAAATTGGGGATAAACAGTTGGTAGGCATCAAACAAGCCAAGCGCCATGCCCTCGAGCAATGCGAGTTTTTGTTTTTCGGCTTCAGTGATGCCGGCTTTGCTCAAATCGACGGTGTCCCAATGGCTGGCAGCCCCCTTTGTTTGGCCCCTGAGAAAGTCCTCTGACATTCCCGAGAAGGCTTTGTCTTGTGATTTCAAATTGAACCTCAGTTCTTGAGGACTTTTGGGGGCTCTTTTTGAGCTGTCCACTTTTGCCTCTGCGGCCAGTTGTTGATATTTGCTCTGGTCAAGGCCATCGCTCAAAGACATCGGGGCAAACTTGCCGTACCAAGCGTTGATTTTTTGAGAGCCAATGGTGACTTCAACATAGTTGGCCAATGTGTTCCATTCCAGCTTGACCGCACTGAAGTAACGCACCATGGAGCTGAAGTCGATTCCGTTTAAAACGGCGGTTTCATAAACGCCTTTGGCACCCATGTCGTCGCGGTTGTAAGGGGCTGGGTTGACCAAAGACCACCAACCGCTGAGGGCGGGCTTTTGTGTGTCCCTGTCAATGAACTCTGGTGAGCTTCCATTGTCCAAGCGAAAAATCTTGGTCCCAGGCAGCAGTGTGATCAACTGTGGGTCTCCAATGAACCCCGTCTTTTCACTGGATGAAAGCTCTCTGTAGTTGATCAATGGGTCAGTCATGCTGTTCGCCTTTTGAATTGATAAATGATCCTGACATTTCCATCCTGCGCCGTGCTGTTCGCGGCAGGCGCAAACCTGGGGCCTGAGCTTGGACATTGAGTCTGTTATACATTACCAACGATAGAGGAGACTTTGATGAAAAAATCTTTACGTTGTTTGGTAAGCCTGCTTGGCTTTGGTTTTTACGCTTTCGCCCCGCTCAGTGGCCATTCGCAAGACTACCCGGTCAAGCCCATCACCATCGTGGTGGGTTACACCGCGGGTGGCGGTGTCGACCAGATGGCAAGAATTTTGGCTGAAAAATTGCCAGCCGGACTTGGCCAATCTGTGGTGGTTGAAAACAAACCTGGCGTGGCATCCATCATTGGCGCATCTTATGTTGCAAAGGCCAAGCCAGATGGCTACACGCTGCTGATGGGCGCACCCGGGCCCATTGTTTTTAACCATGTTCTCAACGCCAAACTGCCCTATGGGCCCAACGATTTGGCCCCGATTGCGTTGTTTGGCGATTCACCTTTGATGATTTTGGTCAATGCCAACAATCCGGTGAAAAACGTAGCAGAGTTGGTGGCGTACTCAAAGCAAAATCCCAGCCTTTCCAACTATGCAGCCCCATCATCTTCATTCCAGTTGATCAACGAATTGTTCAAGGGGAAGACTGGAGCGCGTTTCACTCACATTCCCTACAAAAGCACCACGGAGGGGATCTCTGCTGTGATTGCTGGCGACGTCACCATGGTGATGGCTGATACTGGTCCAGCCACCACTTTTTTACAAAGTGGGCGCGTGAAAGCCTTGGCGGTGACTTCACGTGAGCGCCTGAAAGATCACCCTGCAATTCCCACACTTCAGGAGTTGGGGATAGACATGCAGGCTTCACTTTGGTACGGGCTCTTGGCCCCGGCGGGAACACCCGCGCCCATCATCAAGCGGTTGAATGACGAAGTGGCGAGGGTCATGGCCTTGCCGGAAGTGCAAAAAACACTGGCCAGCAAGTCGGTCGTTACCTTGACCAGCAAGCCTGAGGAGTTCGCCAAGTTGATTGCATCCGAAATTCAAACTTGGAAAAAAGTGGCAGAAGACAACAACATCAAACCCAATTGAGCACGCGGTGGCTCAAAGGCTGTGTCCTTTGATGTAGGTCTCCAGAAATTTGATCTGATTGCCCTGCTGCTCAATGATGTTTTTGACCAAGTCACCCACGGATATCACGCCAATCACTTTGGTTTTCTCAAGCACAGGTAAGTGTCTGATGTGCTTGTGAACCATGATCGCCATGCACTCTTCCAATGAGTTGGTGAGGGTGACCGTGAGGGGGTTGGGTGTCATGACCTTTGCGACCAAGACGTTGGCTGGGTTGTTGTGGGGCAACAATACTTTGATGGCGCAATCACCCTGTGAAACGATGCCCATCAGTTGACTGTCGTCGATGACCAAGACGGCCCTGACGCGAAAATCACGCATGATTTTCAACACATCTTCAACCGAGTCAGACGTTCGCACCGAGAAGATGATGTTTGTTTTTTGGTCAATTATTTTTTTTACGCTTGTCATGAAAATTGGCCTTCAAATCAAAAATTTTACATTAGCTTTTGTCGGATAAAGGCGCTGATTTGATGCTTAACGACTGCCCTGTTCCCTGGCTGAACAATGATTCAATCATGGGAATAAATGTCTCAATGGGCTCGCAGGGGTAATGGGGGTCGCAAGTGGACTGGTCATACAGTTTCACAAACTCAGCAGTCCAGTCAAAGTGTGGATGGCCACGCCACATTTCTCTTTGGTGTCTGTCGATGCCTGTCATGTGATGGGCATGAAAATTTTGGAAGACTGCGTGGTTTTTCAGCATCCAATGGTTGCGTTCAGAAATATGCGGGCCTAACAGTGCTGAGGCAAATTCTCCGTGGTTGCTGTATGAGGTGATGTAACCAACATCATGAAAGAGGGCCACCACAACATCCTCATGGGGCAGTCCGTCGCGCAACACCATGGTTGCCGATTGCAGTGCATGCCTGTACATGTTGACGCGATAGCCAAATGAAGCATCCTCGGCACTGACCGTGAGCATGCGCAGCAAGTGCTCTGTTTTGACTTGGGCTATGAAGTGGCTGCGCTGCACCTCAAGTGTGTGCCAGTCGGTGGCTGTGAAGTCTTCAATGCTTTGTTTCTCCACATAAGCCCAGTTTGGCTGGCTTAAGGGTGAATAGTCCTTTGGCGTTTTGCTCATGTTCAATGCGTGTGTGGGCCAACAGTATTTGCCTGATAAGTATATTTGTTATGCGGACATTTCTGAGGCCCTGCTCACTAGGGGTAAGTCGCCATTCATTTTTATGGCAAGCCAAGGGTCAGGTTCCAGCCAATGACCGCTCAGCTATAAGGTTTGGGCCTTTGGTGCCGATCTTGGTGGGGTCAAGAGGTTTTTAAATACCTCTTTCCTTTCTGAAAGCACGGCTATGGGCTATTTGATATCTTTTCTTTTGGGTATTTTTGTCGCAACGGTTGGCGTCAGTGGTGCGGCTTCTGTTTTGGATAAGGCCGTGAAACAAACGCAGGCCTATATGAAAGAGTCGGTCAAATAAAGCTTGCCTCAGGGCGCTTGCACACTGGACTTCATGCTTTGCAGAATGAAGTGGGTGACCTGGGCTTGGACCGTGTTTTTCCACCAGGATGCGTCTCGCCACTCAGACAAATTGATGATCGAAGAAGCCGCCAACAACAGAAAAATACCGGAAAACATGCCGAAAATGCCGCCCAGCGTTCGGTGAGCAGGTTGGGGGCCACTGCGGGTAAAAAGCTTTTTGTGCAAAACCACGGCATGATGACCCAAGATCAAGGTGCCAATCAAAGCGATCAAAGAGCCCAAATTGTCTCTGAGGGCTTCACCCGGCCCGCTCAAGGGCAACCACTGGGCAATGCTGGGGCCTAACTTTACAAAAGCCACAAATGCCGCCAAAAATCCCAGCATCGATAAGGCTTGGGGCAGCCAACCGCGATAAGCGCCAATCAACATGGATATGAAAATAACGGACAGGAAAAAGCAATCCAAATAGCTTAAGCCAATGATCATTTATAGATTAAATAAGATCCCTTAGTGATATTTTAATTAAATTTCACTGATTTTGAGGATTTATGGGTTTTAAATTTTAAAAATCCACTATTAAAAATATTGGCAGAAAATAAATACATATCTATTTAAG
>CAXNFO010000202.1:0-4639 GCA_964201395.1 Limnohabitans sp. | reverse complement strand
ACGGTCCAGTCCACTTTGGACAGCCACAGCGACAGGTGTTCAGCGCTTAAGCCTTGTTTTTTGAAGTCATGGAAGTCGTGGGGCACTTGGTGTGCGCTCATCCACTCGCGGGCTTTTTTCACGCTGCTGCAGTTGGGGATGCCGTAAAGGGTGATGGGGGTGGAAGACATGACCCGAATGATGCCGCATTTTCCAGGCCTTTGGAGGCTGGTTCACAATCTCGACATGAATCTCACCGATTGGCTGGCCCATTGCGAAAAATTGCACCCCCACAACATAGCTATGGGCTTGGAGCGCGTGAAAAAGGTGGCCCAAGGTCTGGAATGGCATTGGTCTTGCCCCGTGGTGACCGTGGCGGGTACCAATGGCAAAGGATCGACCTGCGCCATGATTGAAGCGGTGTGCCGCCAATCGGGTTATCGCACCGGGGTTTACACATCGCCCCATTTGGTGCATTTTGAAGAGCGTTGCCGCATCCAGGGGCGATCGGTATTGGCGCAGGATTTGGTGCCCCATTTTGAACGGGTGGAACAAGCGCGCCAAGGCGAGGACCTGACCTATTTTGAATTCACCACCTTGGCCATCATGGATTTGCTGTGCCATTCGGATCTCGATGTGGTGGTGCTGGAGGTGGGTTTGGGCGGTCGATTGGATGCGGTGAATGTGGTCGACGCGGATGCGGCGGTGGTCACCTGCATTGATCTGGACCACACCGAATGGTTGGGCCCAGACCGCGAGTCGATTGGGCACGAGAAGGTGGGTATTGCGCGTGCAGGTCGACCCTTGATCGTCAGCGATCCCATGCCCCCGGCCAGTGTGCTGGCCCATGCCCAAGCCATTGGTGCAGATTTGTGGCTGCATGGGCGTGATTTTCATTTCAGTGGCGATCGCCAACAGTGGCATTGGATAGGGCGTGAGCGGCGCTACCACGGACTCGCCTATCCAGCCTTGCGGGGTGCGAATCAGTTGCTCAATGCCAGTGGTGCCTTGGCCTTGTTTGAGGCCTTGCGCCAACGCTTGCCGGTGACGGCGCAGTCCGTGCGCAATGGCTTGGCATTGGTCGAGTTGACGGGCAGATTCCAAACCTTGGCGGGACAGCCCACCTTGGTGTTGGATGTGGCGCACAACCCCCATTCGGTGGCCGCTTTGTTTCAAAATTTGGATGCGATGGGTTTTTATCCCCAAACCCATGCGGTTTTCGGCGCCATGGCCGACAAGGATTTGGCGGCCATGATGGCGCGCATGAGCCCTTTGGTGACCCATTGGCACGTCTGTGATTTGCCAAGCCCAAGGGCCGCCAAAGCCGAGCAATTGGTCAGCCAATTGAAAGGCCAGTCGGGGGTAGATGCCCAGCAGGTATTTGCCCATGCCAGCCCGGCCCAAGCCCTGGCCGCAGCCCAAGAAAGTGCGGACCCCACTGATAGAATTGTTGTGTTCGGGTCATTTCTGACCGTGGGGGGCGTGATTGAAAACGGCTTGCCCAGCCTGAACGCCCCACATTTGAACAACTGAATCACCCATTCATGGCATTTTTTAAAATTCGCATGCCCGGCCAGGCCTCTGCCGCCCAAGCGGCGGCAGCCGAAAACGCAGCGTCTGAAAGTGCCGAAGTGCTGCGACAGCGGGCGCGGCACCGTTTGTTGGGTGCTGCGGTCCTGGTGGTTTTGGCGGTGATTGGTTTTCCCTTTTTATTCGACACCCAACCGCGCACCGTTTCAGTGGACATTGCGGTCGACATTCCGGACAAGAACAAAGCACGTTCCCCTGCCAGCCCGGTCGAGGTGGCGCCAAGCGCCGTGGCCAACCCGGCACCGTTGTCCCCAGACCAAGGCCTGAGCGCCAAAGAAGAGGTGGTGGTACCGGCGGCGGCCACAGCTGCCAAATCTGCGCCGGTTGTCGCAGCGGCGCCACCTGCGCCAGCACCAAGTGTGTCGCCGGCCATCAAAACCGAGTCAGCCAAGGCCGAGCCTGAAAAGCCCACCACGGCGGAGTCCAAGGAAGGGGCTGCGCGTTTTGTGGTCCAGGTCGGTGCCTATGCCGATGCCGATAAGGCGCGCGATGTGCGGCGCAAACTGGAAAAAGCTGGTTTGAAAACCTATACCCACGTTGCCGAGACCAAAGAAGGCAAGCGCACCCGCGTGCGCTTGGGGCCGTTTGCCACCCGTGAAGAGGCTGATAAGGCCGCCGATAAAGCCAAGCAACTTGAGTTCACACCGGCGGTTTTAACCCTGTGAACTGGGCCGGCGTACAAATCCTGGATTTGGCTGTGGCATTGGTCATGGTGATATCCCTGGCTTTGGGCTTGTGGCGGGGCTTGTTGCGCGAGGTGCTGTCTTTGCTGGGTTGGGTATTGGCTTTTTATTTGGCTCAAGCGCATGCAGTCACCGTGGGTGAATGGCTGCCGATGGACGGTGTCAACCCGGGTGTGCGCTTGGCCAGCGCTTTTGTGCTGGTGATGTTGCTGGTCTTGATGGGTGTGGCGATCGTGCTGTGGTTGGTCAAGGCCGTGATCACGGTGGTGGGTTTGGGCTGGGTCGACCGGGGTTTGGGGGGCATGTTCGGAATTTTGCGCGCCCTGGTGTTGCTCTTGGCAGCCACTGCCGCGCTGTCCATGACGCCTGTGCAAAATGGCCCATGGTGGCAAGACGCATACAGCGGTCCCGTGCTGTCACGTTTTTTGGATTGGGCCAAACCCTTGTTGCCCACTGAATTTGGAAAGTACCTGACCTGATGTGTGGAATCGTCGGCGTTGCCAGCAGCGCACCTGTGAACCAGTTGATTTATGACGCTTTGTTGCTGTTGCAACACCGTGGCCAAGACGCGGCGGGCATCGTCACCCAGTTGGAGCGCAAGTTCTTCATGCACAAGGCCAAGGGCATGGTCCGGGATGTTTTCCGCACCCGTAACATGCGCGCCTTGCCGGGACCGATTGGATTGGGCCAAGTGCGCTACCCCACTGCGGGAAACGCCTACAGCGAAGAAGAGGCTCAACCTTTTTACGTGAATGCCCCCTTTGGTTTGGTGTTGGTGCACAACGGCAACTTGACCAATGCGCCCGCACTCAAGTCGGAGTTGTTCTCCGCCGATCACCGCCACATCAATACCGAGAGCGACTCTGAAGTGTTGCTGAATGTATTGGCCCACGAGTTGGAGCACACCACGCGTGGTTTTTCTTTGTCTGCTGAGCAGGTTTTTGCGGCTGTGCGCGGTGTGCAAAAGCGCATCCGAGGCTCTTATGCGGTGATTGCCATGATCGCGGGGCATGGCTTGTTGGCCTTTCGCGACCCCTGCGGCATCCGTCCCCTGTGCATGGGGCGCAGTGCCGATGGCACGGTCATGTTGGCCAGTGAATCGGTGGCTTTGGAGGGCACGGGTCATCACTTTGAGCGCAATATCGCACCTGGCGAAGCCGTGTTCATTGACCTGCAAGGTCAGGTGCACGCCCAGGTGTGTGCTGATGCACCGATGCTGAGCCCGTGTATTTTTGAATTCGTCTACTTGGCCCGGCCTGATTCAGTGTTGGACGGCATATCGGTTTACCAAGCACGCTTGAATTTGGGTGAAACCTTGGCCAAACGGGTCATTTCCACTGTGCCGCCCAATGAGATCGATGTGGTGATCCCGATCCCCGAGTCCAGCCGGCCCAGTGCCACCCAGTTGGCCCATTTGTTGGGCTTGCCTTACCGTGAGGGTTTTGTGAAAAACCGCTATGTGGGGCGCACTTTCATCATGCCCGGCCAAGCCGTGCGCAAGCGCTCGGTGCGCCAAAAACTCAATGCCATCGTGAGCGAGTTCAAGGGCCGCAACGTGCTGCTGGTGGACGACTCCATCGTGCGTGGCACCACCAGCCGCGAAATTGTCCAAATGGCCCGCGACGCTGGCGCCCGCAAGGTCTACATGGCCAGTGCTGCGCCACCTGTTCGCTACCCCAATGTTTATGGCATCGACATGCCCACCCCTGATGAATTGGTGGCCTATAACCGTACGGTGGAAGAAGTCCGGGTCATGATCGGCTGTGACGCTTTGATCTACCAAGACGTGGAAGGCATGAAAACGGCGGTGCGCAATGCCGCTTCCAACCCCTCCAGCATCCAAGGCTTTGACGCCTCTTGCTTTGATGGGGTGTATGTCACCGGTGACATCACCGCCGCCGACATTGCCCGCATGGGCGCTCAGCGCAGCGCCCAAGATGAAAACGACACCGATGGCTCACGCCTGACCCTGCCCAACCCAGCCACCGCTTGACCCATGTCTGAAAAAACATCTTCATCTGATTTACACCGTGACACCCAGTCGGTGCGTGCCGCTGTGGCGCGCAGCCAGTATGGCGAAAATTCTGAAGCCCTGTACCTCACCAGTGGGTATGTGCAGCCCGATGCGGCCACCGCGGCGCGTCGATTTGCGGGCGAAGAAGAGGGCTACACCTATGCCCGTTTGGGCAATCCCACGGTCAGCAGCATGGAGCAACGCTTGGCGGCTTTGGAGGGGACTGAAGCTTGCATTGGCACAGCCTCCGGCATGGGCGCCATATTGCTCATGTGCATGGGTTTGCTCAAAAGCGGCGACCATGTCATTTGTTCCCACTCGATGTTTGGTTCCACCATCAAACTGATTGGCGGCGAGTTTGCCAAGTTTGGCG
>CAXNFO010000201.1:0-4641 GCA_964201395.1 Limnohabitans sp. | reverse complement strand
CTGACGATGCTGTAGGCGCGCAACAAAGGTTTGCCGTTGACCGGCAAACCAATCATGGTGAAGTGACCGTTGGAAAAGCGCAGGGCTGTGTCGCGGGTGGTGGTGAAGCTGAAGAGGCGGTCGGTCCAATGGTGAACCGATAATATTTTTTCTTCGAGAAAAGCACTCATGAGCAATTGGCCACGGAATTAAAACTTAATTTTAAGTCAGCGCATCATGGGGAACCCGGGGGGTGTGGATGGAGACCAGCACGAGGGAGCAGTCGCCAGAATGTGGGCGAGCGTGTGGGAGACCTGACCTGTTGGGGACAGCCGCGCCGAAGCCGCGGCCCAAGCATGGCAAGATGACCCTAAGGCCTGTGTGCTTTTGGGCACTGGCCCAGCACACGGATGATCTTTGCAAGTCTTCACCAACCAGAGCTTTCCTGCGGACATGTCCCACCACCATCACCCTTTGGCACCGGCTTTCCCTCACATGGGGTCCATCGATTGAGCGAAGCCTACATCACCGATCCTTTTTTTTATGCCTTGGCTGTTCCAGCCGTTTTGTTGTTGGGTTTGAGCAAAAGTGGATTTGGCGCTGGTTTTGGTTCTTTGGCTGTGCCCATCATGGCCATGGCCATCACCGTGCCACAAGCCGCGGCCATATTGATGCCCATTTTGTTGGTGATGGACTTGCTGGGCTTGCACGCCTTTCGGCGCGAATACGACGTCAAGCTGCTGAAGTTTTTGATCCCTTGGGGCATGGTGGGCATTGGCGTTGGCTTTTTGCTCTTCAGGTACATGGAGTCGCGCTGGGTGGCAGGTTTGGTCGGCTTGACCACTTTGCTTTTTTTGGCGCAGCGTTTGATTTTCCCCCCAGGGTCCAGCAGCAAAACCGCGCCGACTTGGGTGGGTGCTTTGTTGACGGCAACCTCGGGTTTCACCAGCTTCATCGCCCATGCCGGTGGGCCACCCATCAACGCCTATGTGCTGCCCATGCGCATGGCGCCCATGGTTTATACCGCCACCATGGCTTTTTTCTTTTTCTTTGTGAATGCGGGCAAATGGATTCCATATGCCCTATTGGGTTTGTTGGATTGGCGCAATTTCATGACCTCCCTGATCTTGTTGCCCCTGGCCCCCATCGGGGTGTGGGTGGGCGTTCGCATGGCGCGCAAGATTCAGCCCGAATTGTTTTACCGCTTGGTGCATATCGGCATGTTTTGCACCGGTTTAAAACTGCTGGTCGACGCGGTACTGGGTTGAACTTGGCCCAACCCTTACGCTGTTCTGGGGTTTCTCAGCCAGGTGAGATGGCGCCGGCAAAACCGTGCTGGCGCCAAGCTTCATAAACCACCACGGCCACAGCGTTGGACAAGTTGAGGCTGCGTTGTCCTGCAAGCATGGGCAAGCGCAATTGCCGCTCAGCAGGAAAACTGTCGCGCACGACGGTTGGCAAACCGGCGGTTTCGCTGCCAAACACCAGCCAGTCGCCAGGCGCAAAGGCGCAGGCATGGGGTTGCCTGGTACCCCGCGTGGTCAAGGCATAGGCCTGACCACCCAAGGCGGTCATCTGCGCGGCCAAAGCATTCCAGTCGGCGTGCACTTTGAGCGGCGCGTATTCGTGGTAATCCAGACCGGCGCGGCGCATTTGTTTGTCGCTCAGGTCAAACCCCAAAGGCTCAACCAGATGCAATTGGCATCCAGTGTTGGCGGCCAAGCGGATCACGTTGCCCGTGTTGGGTGGAATTTCAGGGTGAACCAAGACGATGTGAAACATGGCCCGCATTCTCACCCAGGCCCAAACTCGCTTCTGGATCGCTCAGGCGCGGTGCGTCGGTGCGTGCGAACACCATGGCCGTGATGTGGCCCACCCCCGCTTGTCTGAGCGCCAGCGATGCGGCGTGCAAGCTGCTGCCCGTGGTCATGACATCATCGATCAGGACCACATTGCACGCTTTGAGTGCACTGGCATAGCGCGGGTTGACCACCACAGCCCCCACCACATTTTGCAACCGCTGTGCCTTGGGCAGGCTGGCTTGTGGCACGGTGTCTCTGGTGCGCAGCAGGGCTTGGGCCAGGGTTTTGTCCTTTGCCAATTTGTGTGCCAAGACCAAGGCTTGGTTGAAGCCCCGTTCACGCAAGCGCTGAGCGGACAGGGGCATGGGCAACACCCATTGGGCCATTTCGAGGGCGGGCTCAACACCGGGCGCATGCTGCATCACATGGGCCAGCGAGCGACCCATGGCGCTGTCGCCGTCAAACTTCAGTCGCGCCAAGCATGCGTCCCAAGGATAAGCGTAGGGCACGGCACACAAACTCCGATCCCAAGGGGGTGGGTTTTGTGCGCATGTGGGGCAGGTGACCGTGTGGCCGGGCAATGCGCACCTGGGGCACCGCGCCACGGGTTGGGCAAAGCGTTCTATGCAGGTGCCGCAAATGGTTTGGGTGGGCCATGCGCGACATACGGCGCACACACTGTACCCACGCTGAAATGAGGCCCAGCGGGTGGGGGAGGTGAAACCAAACCATGCCATCGCACCAATATACTGCCCTATATGTCTTTGGCCAAATCTGCGCTCCCCCCCCACCTGGATGTCCGGGCCGCGCAAAGCTGGTTGCACAGGCCGCGCCCACAGCCCGCCTGGCTCAGCGAAGAAGTGGCCCGGCGCATGCAGCAGCGCTTGGACGTGATCCGCGTCCCGCCCAAGACTTGGGCCGATTGGCACCCTGGCAACGGTGGCTGGCAAGCACACGCATTGCTGCGCAAACGCTACCCCAAGGCAGACTGTTGGTTGGTGGAGCCCAGCCATTCACGCTTGGCTTGGGCGCGCCAACACCTGGCCGAACCCTGGTGGCAATCCTGGCGCCTGGGTCAGCGCCACGCAGCCCTGGCGCCAGCCCAAGCCGTGGAGATGGTCTGGGCCAATATGCTCTTGCACCAAAGTGAGCAGCCGCTGGCTTTATTGAAAACTTGGCATCAGTCCTTGGAAATTGATGGATTTGTCATGTTCTCGGCTTTGGGCCCCGACAGCCTGCGCGAATTGCATGCCGTTCATGAGCGCATGCAATGGGGCCCGCCTGGCCCCAACATGACCGACATGCACGATTGGGGTGACATGCTGCTCGAAGCAGGCTTTTCCCAGCCGGTGATGGACATGGAGCGCATCACTTTGACCTATGCCAACGCCTTGGCCATGCTGACAGATTTGCGAAGCATGGGGCGCAACACCCGAAGCGACCGATTTTCGGCTTGCCGGGGTAAAGCTTGGCGTGGGGCATGGCTGCAGGCCGTGGAGCAGTGGGGATCGCGCAGCCCCAGCGACGGCCGGCTGCAACTCACCTTCGAGGTGATTTATGGCCACGCGATCAAACCGCAGCCTCGCGTTCCCATGGCGGCGCAGAGCGCTGTTTCCCTGGGAGATATGCGCGCTATGTTGGGGCGGCCCCAGCGCGATTGAAAGCCCAGTGTCAGCCAATGGGCTCGCGCAGATTGTTAGAATGCAGCGATTGAATCCATTCAAATGCATCCTTCTATGTGGCCCCGACGTGAAACCATCTCCTGTGCCATGCCAATTTTGAAGTCTTCCAACACCATGAACAAGCTCTTTGGGAAATTGAACGCGGCCGCGCTGATGCTGGGCGCTTGGCTGGCAAGCTCTGCCTGGGCGGTCAACGATCTGCCTGGCGGACCGGCAGTCAGGCAACTGAACTTGCACCCCGCTGCAACCAAAATTGCCGAAGAGCAAGCTTGGTTGCATTGGTTCATGCTGATCATTTGCACGGTGATCTTTGTGGTCGTTTTTGGGGTGATGTTTTATTCCATTTGGAAGCACCGCAAATCCGTGGGCCACAAGCCAGCCACTTTCCACGAGTCGGTGAAGGTTGAAATCGCCTGGACCATTGTGCCTTTCGTCATTGTGATTTTGATGGCCCTGCCCGCAACCAAAGCCGTGGTGGCCAGCAAGGACACCTCCAATGCCGACCTCACCATCAAAGCCACGGGTTACCAGTGGAAATGGGGCTATGACTACATCAAGGGCGAGGGCGAGGGCATTGGCTTTGTCTCCACCTTGGACAACGAGCATCGCGAAATGTCCAACAAAGGCGCCAAGGGCGTGGACATTGACAACTACTTGCTCAAAGTGGACAACCCTTTGGTGGTGCCAGTCGATAAAAAAGTCCGCATCATCACCACAGCCAATGACGTGATTCACGCCTTTGCCGTTCCCGCTTTTGGCATCAAGCAAGACGCGATTCCCGGTTTCGTGCGCGACACCTGGTTCCGCGCTGAGCGCACGGGCGATTTTTACGGCCAATGTCAAGAGTTGTGCGGTAAAGAACACGCTTACATGCCCATCCACGTCAAAGTGGTCAGCGCCACTGACTATGCGGCTTGGGTTCAAGACCAGCAAAAGAAAATGGCCGCCAAGCTGGACGACCCGAGCAAAGTCTGGGTTTTGGACGACCTCGTCAAGCGCGGCGAAAAAGTTTATGCAGCCAACTGTGTGGCATGCCACCAACCCACCGGCAAAGGTGCGGGTCCCATCAAGGCACTGGATGGTGCTGCCGTGGTGCTCGATGCCGACAAGACCAAGCAAATCAAAATCTTGCTCAATGGCCAAAACAATGGTGCCATGCCGGCTTGGAAACAGTTGAG
>CAXNFO010000200.1:0-4645 GCA_964201395.1 Limnohabitans sp. | reverse complement strand
ATGAACGTGGTGGGCGATTTGTTTGGTCAAGGCAAGATGTTTTTGCCGCAGGTGGTGAAGTCGGCCCGTGTGATGAAGCAAGCCGTGGCGCACCTCATCCCTTACATCGAAGAAGAAAAACGCTTGCAAGAAGCCGCTGGCGAGGACGTGAAAACCAAGGGCAAGATCGTGATCGCCACGGTCAAAGGCGATGTGCACGACAGTGGCAAAAACATCGTCACCGTCGTGCTTCAGTGCAACAACTTTGACGTGGTGAACATGGGCGTGATGGTGCCGTGCCACGAAATTTTGGCCCGCGCCAAGGTGGAGGGTGCGGACATCATCGGTTTGTCGGGCCTCATCACCCCCAGCTTGGAAGAAATGCAGTACGTGGCCGCCGAGATGCAAAAGGACGACCACTTCCGCTTGCGCAAAATCCCCTTGCTGATAGGCGGCGCCACCTGCAGCCGTGTGCACACTGCGGTGAAGATTGCCCCGCACTACGAAGGGCCGGTGGTTTATGTGCCCGACGCCTCACGCAGCGTGGGCGTGGCGCAAGGCCTGCTGAGTGACCAAGCGGCGCAGTACATCGAAGACCTCAACACCGACTACGCCAAGGTGCGCGAGCAACACGCCAACAAAAAGCAAACCCCCTTGCTGCCGCTGGCCAAGGCCCGTGCCAATGCCGCGGCCATCGATTGGGCGGCGTTTCAGCCCACCGCGCCGAAGTTCATTGGCAAGCGGGTCTTCAAAAACTTTGATTTGGCCGAGTTGGAGCCCTACATCGACTGGGGCCCTTTCTTCCAAACCTGGGATTTGGCCGGTCCCTTCCCCGCCATATTGAAAGACGAGGTGGTGGGCACCGAAGCGCAGCGGGTGTTCAGCGACGGCAAGCGCATGTTGAAACGGCTGATTGAAGGCCGCTGGTTGCAAGCCCATGCAGTCGTCGGTTTGTACCCCGCCAACAGCGTGGGTGACGACATCGTGCTGTGGACCGACGAGAGCCGCAGCCAACGTGCGCTCACTTGGCACGGCTTGCGCCAGCAAACCGAAAAGCCGGTGCATGACGGTGTGCAAAACCCCAACCGCTGTTTGTCTGACTTTGTCGCACCTTTGAACCATGCGCAAGGCCAAGCCAGCGGCTTGCAAGACCATGTGGGCCTGTTCGCGGTGACCGCCGGTGTGGGCGTGGACGCGAAAGAAAAATATTTCATGGACGACCACGACGACTACAGCGCCATCATGCTCAAAGCCTTGGCCGACCGCTTGGCCGAGGCCTTTGCCGAATGCATGCACGCGCGGGTGCGCCGCGACCTGTGGGGCTATGCCGCCGCAGAACAGCTAAGCAACGAAGATCTGATCAAAGAAAAATACCAAGGCATTCGCCCCGCGCCCGGCTACCCTGCTTGCCCCGACCACAGCGTGAAAAAGCAGATGTTCGACTTGCTGCAATGCCAAGACATTGGTATGACGCTGACTGAGAGCATGGCCATGACACCGGCGGCGAGTGTGAGCGGTTTTTACCTGGCCCACCCCGAGGCTTGTTATTTCAATGTGGGCCGCATTGGCGACGATCAGGTGCAAGATTTGGCCAAGCGTCAAGGCGTGGACGACAAAGACTTGTTGCGTTTGCTAGCGCCCAACCTCTAAGTCGTCATTGGATTGCTTCGCTGCGCTCGCAATGACAATATCGTCCACTCACCAACGCAGCCAGCGCGGCCCCAAAACCGCACCCACAGCGGTGCTGAGCGCCATGCCCGCCACGTACCACACGCTGAAAAACGCGTACGAGGTTTCGCTGCAGTGCAAGCTGTACAAACCGGTGGCCAAAGCGCCCGACAAAAACCCCGCACTCGCCCCGCTCCACGCCAAACGCGTGGGTGCCATCTGGCGCAAATACAGCAGCCACACCGCCAGCCATGGCAGGGCGATCAGGGCGATGCTCAAGGGGCAGGACCACCACGATTGCCCCATCAACAAGGCCAAGCGGTTCGCTGGGTCGGCTTGCAGCAGGTTGTAGGCGCCTAAACCCGCCATGGCCAACAGGGATAAGCCAATGCCGTGCATGCCGTAGCCGTTACGCTGGGCCGGACGGGCGGCTTTCCACAGCAGCCAGCCACTGCTCAGGGCCAGACCCAACAGCCACACGGTTTTGAGTTGGTAAGAGGCCGAGGCCAGCAACCCTGACAGATCGGCGTGCAAACCCCAGCCGCCCACCACCATGGCCAGGGTCAGGGCGAATGCCAGGGTCGCGGCCAAGGGCAGGTGCCAAGCCGGCGGCCTGGAGGGCAGCGGGTCGCTGGCCAGCAGGGCGATCAACTCGTTGGTTTTCATGCGCTGGCCCAGCGTTCGCTCAGGGCTTTGAGGCCCCGGTGCACATTCACTTTCACCGCCGCCTCGCTTTGGCCGGTGGCGGCAGCGGTTTGGGCAATCGACAAACCTTGCAAGCGGGTGTGTTCAATCGCTAATCGTTGTTTTTCGGGCAGCTCCGCCAGCATCAACACCAGGTCGTGGCGGGTGTCGCTGTGGTCGCTATCGCTTTCGGTGCTCAGCACCTCGGCAAAGTCGTCAATGTCTTCCATGGCGGGTGTGCGTCGGCCATGCACCCGCAGATGGTCAATCCATTTGTAGCGGGCAATGGCGTACACCCAAGCCGTCAGGGGCTGTTGGCTGTCATACGTGTGGCGTTTTTGGTGGATGGCCATGAGGGTTTCCTGTACCAAGTCTTCAATGTCGTTGGGGTGGGTCTGCATGCGTTTGCGCATGAAGCCTCGCAACAGTTGGCTCAATGTGGTCAGCACTTGCGTGTAAATGGAGGTGTCGCCGTTGTGGGCGCGAAGCCATTGTTCATGCAACTGCGATTCGATCAATGTCAGGCTGTGGCTCATGGTAGTTCGCTGCGTTAATGGAGAAAGTTACAAACGCTCACGACTTGGGGTGCGCTCGTTGAAATAATGGTTTTATGAGAATAAAGTAACTATAAAACATTATTTACACCCAACAGTGTCACCTTTTTGCACAAAATATATGTAACCTTTTGGATCTATTCGCCGAATTGCATCCATGACAGCGACGACAAACCTCACAACGCCGACGTTGTTTCTTCCATCAACCATTCCATCCAGGAGATCTTCATGAAAACCACTTCCACCGCCTCTTTCGCCATGGCCGCTGCTGTGTTGGCCTTGTCTGCCGCCAGCGTGTTTGCTGCCGACGCCCCCAAGGGCTCCAGCGGCAAAGCCATTGCCGCCAACGACACCGTGCATTGCTACAACATCCACGACTGCAAAGGCAACAGCGACTGCAAAACCGCAGAGCACAGCTGCAAAGGCCAAAACGTCTGCAAAGGTCATGGCTTCAAAGCCGTCAGCGCCGCCAAATGCTTGTCTTCCAAAGGCACCATCGGCGATCTGTGAAGCCAACCGCCTCTTTGTGCGCACCCAACCCAGGCTTCGGCCTGGGTTTGCGGACCCCGCATTACCCCGACTTTCAGCGCCAGCGCCAGCCGCTGGATTGGCTGGAGGTCGTCACCGATAACTTTTTGGTCGAAGGCGGGCGTCCCTTAAAGATGCTCGACTTCATCCGCCGCGATTACCCGCTGGTCATGCACGGCGTGGCCATGTCCTTGGGCAGCGCCGATGGCCTGAACCTGGCCTATGTGCAGCAAGTCAAACAACTCGCCAAGCGTATTGAGCCCCTGTGGGTGTCTGACCATTTGTGCTGGAGCGGATTGGGCAACACCGTGTTGCACGACCTCAACCCCTTGCCCTACACCGACGAGGCGGCGCGCCGTTTGATAGCCCACATCACCCAGGCGCAAGACCTGTTGCAGCGCCGCTTGGTGGTGGAAAACGTCTCCAGCTATGTCAGCTTTGCCCACAGCGGTGCCACCGAGTGGGAGTTTTTGAGCCATGTGGCGCAAGAGGCCGACTGCCTGCTGCTGGTGGATGTGAACAATATTTACGTCTCAGCCTTTAACCATGGCTTTGACCCGCTGGACTACCTCAATGCCTTGCCCGTACACCGGGTGCAGCAAATCCATTTGGCCGGCCACAGCCGCAACCCCATCCCCCAGCGAGTAAAGCTGGTTGGGGCCGCTTTGCACCCACAGCACGAACGCGGGGCTGCCACTGGTGGTTTGGATGACAGGCGTGCGTGCGGGCGAAGCGGGCTTGGCAGGCGGCGTGGTCGGAAGATCACGCGCGACGAGGTTGAATTGGGTCATGCCTAGGTACTAAAGAATGCAATAAAAGCATCTTAAAGTACTCAATTCAACAAGACAATGAATATTTACTATTTATTACATATGGGCTGCTTGTTGGTGAAACTGTTGTGCGCATTAGCGCGGTGTGCATCAGCGCAAGCGGAAGAAACTCGGCACCCCAAAGCCAAAAGCCCGCTGGCGCGGGCGTTTGGTGTTGAGGAGAAGATTACTTCTTGGCTTCTTCTTTTTTAACGGCGGCTTTTTCTTTCACTGGGGCGCTTTTGGCGTCGGCCTTGACCTCGGCTTTGGCTGCGGCTTTGGGTGGCGTTTTGTCGCCCGCCGCTGGGGCCAGGTTGGGGGTGCTGGCAAACGATGCGCTGGCAAAGGCAGACAAGAGGATGGTGGTGAAGAGTTTGTTCATGGAGAGCTCCTTGGTTGAGGTTTGAATCACTCCGAAGACTG
>CAXNFO010000199.1:0-4666 GCA_964201395.1 Limnohabitans sp. | reverse complement strand
TCATGAACGGGATGTCTTTTTGGATTTTGAAAAATTCCATGGCCGATAGGTCCTGCTGTGTGGAGGTGGGTGTCAGTCGCGCGGGGCCACGGCCTTGCCGCTGTCAGGGCGCCAAACGGTACCAATCGAGACAGTTTGCAGTTTCTTTTGCCGCCCGTACCAGAGGTTGACCAGGCCGCGAGAGAAAAACACCGCCGAGAACATGCTGGTCAAGATACCCAAGCAATGCACCACCGCAAAGCCGCGCACCGGGCCGGAGCCAAAAGCGAGCAAGGCCAAGCCGGCGATCAAGGTGGTGACGTTGGAGTCCAAGATGGTGGCCCAGGCGCGGTCGTAACCGGCGTGGATGGCCGCTTGTGGCGAGACGCCATTGCGCAGCTCTTCGCGCACGCGCTCGTTGATGAGCACGTTGGCGTCGATCGCCATGCCCAACACCAAGGCCATGGCCGCCATGCCGGGCAAGGTGAGGGTGGCTTGCAGCATGGACAGCATCGCCACCAATAACAACAGATTCACCCCCAATGCCACGCTGGAGATGATGCCAAACAGCATGTAATAAAAGCACATGAACAGCGCCACCGCGGCAAAGCCCCAGCGCACGCTGTCAAAGCCTTTGGCAATGTTCTCTGCGCCCAGGCTGGGGCCAATGGTGCGCTCTTCGATGATCTCCATCGGCGCGGCCAGCGAGCCCGCGCGCAACAGCAGCGCCAGGTCGGCGGCTTCGGTGACGCTCATCGAGCCCGAGATTTGAAAGCGGTTGCCCAGCTCGCCTTGGATGACGGGCGCGGTGAGCACCTCGCCGCGGCCTTTTTCAAACAGCAAGATGGCCATGCGCTTTTTCAGGTTCTCGCGGCTGGTCTCGCGCATGATGCGGCCACCCTTGGCGTCCACCGTCAGGTCGACCTTGGGTTGCTGGGTTTGCGGGTCAAAGCCGGGTTGGGCGTCGGTCAAGCTGTCGCCGCTCAAGATGACTTGTTTTTTAACGATCACCGCCTGGCCATTGCGCTCGCGGAATTTTTCGGTGCCATACGGCACCGCTGCGCCACCCACGGCCGCCGCCGTGCCCTCGGGGCTGTCGTCGACCAAACGCATTTCGAGTGTGGCGGTGCGGCCCAAAATGTCTTTGGCCTTGGCGGTGTCTTGCACCCCCGGCAACTGCACCACGATGCGGTCCAAGCCCTGTTGCTGAATGACCGGCTCGGCCACGCCCAGCTCGTTGATGCGGTTGTGCAGGGTGGTGATGTTTTGCTTCAACGCCTGCTCTTGCACGCGCCGCGCCGCCTCGGGCTTCAAGCTGGCGCTCAACTTGAACTCGCCGGCGTCGGGTGCGTCGGTGAAGGTCACATCGGCAAACTGGTCTTTGATCAGGTTGCGCGCGGCTTCCAAGGTGGCCGTGTCGCGCAAGCGCAATTCAATGGTGTCGCCATTGCGGGAAATGCCGCTGTGGCGGATGTTTTTCTCGCGCAGCACCGAGCGCAGATCGCCCGCTGTGGAGTCGATTTTTTTGCTCAATGCGGCGGCCATGCCCACTTGCAGCATGAAGTGCACGCCACCGCGCAAGTCCAGCCCCAGGTACATGGGGGCGGCGTTGAGCGATGTGAGCCATTGGGGGGAGCGCGAGATCAGGTTCAGGGCCACCACATACGGGGCCACCTCGGGGTCGGGCACCAGGGCTTTTTGGATCACGTCCTTGGCCTTGAGCTGGCTGTCGGTGTCGGTCAAGCGCACTTTGAGCGAGTTGTTCTCCAGGCTCAGGCCCGTGGGCTCGATGGCCGCATCTTTGAGCGCTTGCACCACCTTGGTTTGCAAGGCCGCATCGACTTTGTAAATGGCCTTGGCCGCAGACACCTGCACGGCCGGGGCTTCGCCAAAAAAATTGGGCAGGGTATAGAGCCCACCCAGCAACAAAGCGACCACAATGATCGCGTACTTCCACAGCGGGTAACGGTTCATGATCGCCTCAGGCGCGGGGCCTCAGGGTGCGCATCGCCCCCGTTGCCCCTTGGGTGATGAAAAGAATTACTTGATGGTGCCCTTGGGCAGCACCTGCACCACAGCGGAGCGCTGCAAGTGGACTTCAACACCCGTGGCCAGCTCCAGGCCCAAGGTGGTGTCGCCGATGCGGGAAATTTTGCCCAGCAAACCACCGACGGTGGCCACTTCATCACCCTTGGCCAAGGCGTCGATCATGGCCTTGTGCTCTTTTTGGCGTTTCATTTGGGGGCGGATCATGACGAAGTACAGGACCACAAACATCAGCAACAAGGGCAGCATGCTCATCAAAGACGAGCCAATGTCGCTGCCACCAGCGGCGGCCGGTGCGGTTTGGGCAAATGCGGAAGAAATGAACACAAGCAACTCCTCAGTTGGGGGGTGTGATGCGCAAAACACGCCGCGTTGGGCGATGACGGCGGCCCAGCCCCCCAGAGGAGGCCTGGCCTGGCGCAGGCAAACGCGGATTGTATGCGTGCGTGGCTGTGGCAGAAATCAGCGACAAATAACCCTTCGCCACTCACCCCACCCATGCGCGATGGGGCTTAAAACCCGTAATTGACACCCAAAGTGAGCGCAGAGATGCCAAAGGTGTCGCTGGTTTTGTAAAAGGTGTAGTCGACATAGGCGCGCATGTTGCGGTCCAGCGCGTAGTTCAAGCCCAGTCCCGAGGAAAACCCATTGTGGGTGTCGCCATTTTTGATTTGGGTGCTGGCAAAGCCCAAGCGGGCAAAAAAGCCAATGTCGGGGGTGATCGGCATGCTGGGCTTGATGTAAGCACCCCACAACGGGCCCACGTCCCGGGTCACCGATGGGGTGACACTGTTTTTGCCCGACTGCACGCCAGTGCCCAAAATACCTTCGACATCGATGCCCGGATACAAGGCTTTGCTGATGCCCACCCGAATGCCCACCGGATCGTAAGAGGTGGGCGGGGTGGCCAACTTGATCAGGCTGTAGCCGACATCAAAGCGCAAACCCTGAACCGCAGAGATGCCTTGGGCATGGGCCGCCACGGATGTGCACAGCAGCACCGCCACAGCGAGGCGAGAAATTTGTGTTTTCATGCTAGACCTTTGGATGTTGATGGGACTTGAATATACCGCAAAGTAGCTATTTAGAATTAAATAACGTGGTTTTGCGGCATCCTTGGTGCTTAGACGCACGACACCTCACCCCTCACCCCACGCCATTCATGCCTGGCGCTGCTCGGCGAGCGGTTGGGCCCAGCGGGCCATCAAGGCGTCCCATTGCTGGCGCGCGGTGTGCAGGTGGCGCTCTTTGACGTGGCCATAGCCCTTGATTTGCTCGGGGATGCGGGCGATCTCCAGGGCCAGGGTTTGGCGCTCGGGGCTGAACTGGGCCAGCACCTGCTCGATGCTGGCGCGGTATTCGCCGATCAAGGCGCGCTCGGTGCGCCGTTCATCGGTGTAACCAAACACATCCCAGGCCGTGCCGCGCAAGCCCTTCAGGCGGGCCAGCACTTGAAAGCCCCAGCGCATGGCCGAGCCATAGCGGCGCTTTTGCAGCTCGCCTTTGTCGTTGCGCTGGGCCAGCAAAGGAGGCGCCAGGTGGTAGACCACCTGGTAGTCGCCCTCAAACTGCTGGGCAATGCGCTGCAAAAACCCGGTGTCGGTGTGCAAGCGGGCAACCTCGTATTCGTCTTTGTAGGCCATGAGCTTGAACAAATTGCGCGCCACCGCCTCGGCCAGCGCCGGGGTGCTTTGCGCGAGCACGCGGTCGACAAAGTGGCGGTAAGTGGCGGCATAGGCGGCGTTTTGGTAGTCGGTCAAAAAAGCTTCGCGCTGGGCGATCACGTCTTCCAAGGGCGTGCGTTTTCTGAACTGCACGATTTGCGCCGGTTGCATGGATGCCAAAACGGCAGGCAAATCGTGGGCGCAGCGGCGGCCCCATTCAAACGCGGCCAGGTTGTTGGCCACGGCCACGTCGTTGAGCTCGATGGCGCGGTGCAATGAGGCGCGGCGCAGGGGCACCCAGCCTTTTTGCCAGGCGTAGCCCAAGATCATGGGGTTGATGTAGATGCTGTCGCCCATCAAGCGGGTGGCGATGGTGTTGGCGTCAAACGCGCCCAACTGGGCTGCGGAATCGGCACCGCCTATGGCTTGCAGCACGTCGGCCACGCAGCCCTCGCTGGGGTTGCCCCAAGCGCCGTTTTTCACAAACGCGGCGGTGGGCGTGCCGTGGTCGTTGATGGCCACGCGGGTGCGCCCGGCGCGCATGCGCTGCACCGTTTCTTTGCCAGCGCTGACGATGGGGTCGCAGCCAATGACCAAATCGGCCACGCCCACACGGGTGGTGCGGATGTCATCGGCAGATTCGGCCAACAGCACATGGCTCCAAGTGGCGCCGCCTTTTTGCGCCAAGCCGGCCGAGTCTTGGGTGACCACGCCCAGGCCTTCCAGGTGACCGGCCATGCCCAGCAACTGGCCAATCGTGATGACGCCGGTGCCACCCACACCGGCCACTACGATGCCGTAGCCGCCCAGGTGCTGGCCCGAGGCCAAGCTGGGCAGTGTCGGTTCGGGCACCTCGGGCAGCGCGGGGCTGGCCGCGTCTTTGCGTTTGGTGCTGCGCATCTGGCCACCTTCGACGGTGACAAAGCTGGGGCAAAAGCCTTTGACGCAGCTGATGTCTTTGTTGCAGGTGCTTTGGT
>CAXNFO010000198.1:0-4676 GCA_964201395.1 Limnohabitans sp. | reverse complement strand
ACCAAGCCATCGGTCGGCGTTTTGATGGCGGTTTGGGCCATCAAGGGCATGGCCGCAGCGGCATAACCCACGCCCAGCGCGGTTTGCAATGCCAAGCGCCGGTTGGGCAGCGGCGCATCGGCGCGGGTGTTCATCAGCGATTGGGTGTCGAGCAACAGGTCAGGGGTCATGGGGCTGCCTTATCAGGTGAGGGGTGTGGAGGTGCCGGTTGGGGGTGTCGGCTTCAGGAGGTGAGCGGGCGATTTTAAGCGCGCCCGATCTCCCCTGTTTGATCCGGTCAAACACCCGCCTTTTTCAGGGTGGGCACATGGGTCACAATTTGGCAAAAACCAAGCTGCTTGAGCCAATGGCTGGGTTGCCACCACAAATTGAGGAGAAAAACATGGCTGAAATACTGGGCCTGGGCTTGTCGCACTACCCGCCCTTGTCCACCCCCGACGCCATGATGTCGGGCATCTTGCGCACCACCCTCAAAGACCCCGGCATCCCCGACAGCGCCAAAGACCCTGCCCACTGGCCTGAAGTGATGCGCACTGAGTGGGCCAACGACTTGGGTACCGCTGCCGCAGGTCAGCACCGCGCGGCCATGGTCGCGCAATTTAGGCGCGTGCGCGAAGAGCTCGACCGCTTCAACCCCGACTTGGTGTTGATTTGGGGGGACGACCAATACGAAAACTTCAAAGAAGACATCATCCCACCCTTCACCGTGTGCGCTTACGACGACGTGGATGTCTACCCCTGGCGCCATGCACAAGGCTCGTCCATGATGGACGGCGGCAAACCCAATGCCTGGGGCGAAGGCCCCGATGTGCATTACCGTTTGCGCGGACGCCGCGATGTGGGCAAGCACCTGACCACCGGCTTGATCGAGGCCGGCTTTGATGTGGCCTACGCGTACAAACCCCTGCACCACGCCAGTTTGGCCCACGCCTTCACCAATGCCATTCTTTATTTGGACTACGACCGCAAAGGCTGGGACTACCCCACCTTGACCGTGCCCATCAACTGCTATGGCCGCAAGGTCATTTCCGCTCGTGGGTTTTTGACCAACATCAACGACCCGCTGGACTTTGACCCGCCTTCGCCTTCGCCCACCCGTTGCATGGACTTGGGTGCGGCCACTGCGCGCATCTTGCGCGACTCGCCGTGGCGCGTGGCGGTGATGGCCTCGTCGAGTTGGTCGCACGCTTTTTTGTGCGACCACACCCACCGCTTGCGACCCGACACGGTGAGCGACCTCGCCTTGTACCAAGCCTTGGTCGATGGCGACTACGCCTATTGGCATGGCCGCAGCACGGCACAGTTTGAGCACGCCGGTCAGCAAGAAATTTTGAACTGGTCGCCCCTGATGGGCGCGATGAACGCCCTCGGCGCGAAACTCAAGTGGAGCGCGTTTGTCGAAACCCACATCTTCAACTCGAACAAAGTGTTCGCGGTCTACCACCCGGTCTAATCCCATGCCCAAAACCCTCCAACCCGTTTGCGACTGCGGCCTGATCGACACCCACACCCACTGGGTGCCCTCGTCTTTTCCGGCGTATGTGGGTGGGCGCAAAGGCGTGGCCTGGCCGTCCATCGCACCGGCCGAATCCAGCTGCCAGCGCCATGTGATGATCCAAGACAAGGTCTACCGCACCATCCCCACCAGCTGCTTTGACTTTGACGAGCGTGCGCGCAACATGGCCCAAACCGGTGTCACCCGCCAAGTGGTCTCGCCCATGCCCGAGCTGTTGTCCTACTGGTTGGAGCCTGAGGACGGCCAGTCCTTGATCCGCTACCTCAATGACAGCTTGGCCGCGCAAGTGGGCGCGCAGCCCGATCAATTCATTGCCCTGGGCGCCGTGCCCCTGCAAGACGTGGACATGGCCATCCAAGAACTGGAGCGCGTGGTGGGCGAGCTGGGCATGGCCGGCGTGGAGATTGGCAGCAACATCAACGGCAAGTCGATTGGCCACCCCGACTTCGCACCGTTTTTTGAGGCCGCGCAAAGTTTGGGCGCAGCGATTTTTGTGCACGCCCTGCGCCCAGCAGGCATGGACCGCTTGGTCGGCCCACCCGCCTTGGAGCAAGCCCTGGCCTTTCCGGGCGAAATTGGTTTGTCCGCCGCGTCCATGATCACCTCGGGCCGGCTGGCCGCCTTGCCGGGCCTGCGCATCGCCTTCAGCCACGGCGGCGGCTCGCTGCCGGTGTTGGTGGCGCGCCTGGAACACGCTTGGACCTGCATGCCCCCGATCCAAAACGCCTTGAAGGATTCACCCCGAGCGGTGTCGCAGCAGATGTTTGTGGACGACTTGGTCTACGACGAGGCCAGCATCCACCACTTGATTTACACCTATGGCGTGGGCCAAGTGATGGTGGGCACCGACGACCCCTTTGTCATCATGGACCGCGACCCCGCGCAGCGGGTGGACAAGCTGCAACTCAGCGCCGAACACCGCCAAGCCCTGCGCCAAGACAACGCTTTGCGTTGGTTGGGATTGGCTTAAACCCGCATGGTCTTTTGGCGGGGCAGGCGCTAAAGTGTCCTGACAACGGTAGAGGCATGCCTTGGGCAAGCCCAACCGCCCCACAAGGAGATCACCATGAAGATTTTTTCACGCTGGCTGGCTGTGTGCAGTTTGGCCCTGGCTGCCACAGGCGGGACCGCCCAAGACAGCGGCACCATCCGCGTGGTCTTGCCCTTTGGGCCGGGCAGCGGCACCGACAACGTGGCGCGCCCCCTGTTTGAAGAGGTGGGCCGCGAGTTGAACCAAACCGCGGTCATCGATAACCGCCCCGGTGCCAATGGCTTTTTGGCCGCTGAGTTTGTGGCCCGCGCACCGGCCGATGGCAAAACCCTGCTGTTCACCTCCAACACCACCCATGCGATCAACCCGGTGTTGTTCAAAAAGCTGCCCTACGACCCGGTGAAAGACTTCAAACCCATTGCCATGGTGCTGACCGCGCCCTATGTGCTCATCGTGCGCAAAGACATGCCGGTGCGCAACGTCAACGAGTTGGCCGCTTGGATCAAAGCCAATTCCGACAAAGCAGCCTACGGCTGGGGGGCATCGGTCAGCCAAATTGCCGGCGCGGTGTTTCTCAAACGCCTGAACCTGACCAGCGTGGGCGTGCCCTACAAAAGCAGCCCCCTGGCGGTGACCGACCTGATGGGCGGCCAACTGAGCTTCATGTTCTTGGACTACGCCGCCGCCCTGCCCTTTGTGCAAGGCGACCGGGTCAAGGCCATTGCCGTCACCTCGCCCAAACGCATCGACATCCTGCCCGACCTGCCCACCATGGCCGAGAGCGGCATGCCCAACTTTGAAGTGCGCTCGTGGAACGGCATGTACGCCCCCGCTGGCACGCCCGACGCGGTGATTCAGCGCTACAGCAACGCCGTCAAACGCGCCATGAGCAGCCCGGCCCTGCTCAAAAAGCTGGAGCAATGCTGCGTGCCCACCTTGCTGATGGCCGACGACTTCGCCGAGTTTGTGCGCAAAGACCGCGCCCTGTGGGCCGAACGCGCCACCTTTGCGGGCTTGAACCCCGAGTAACCATCCGGCCGCTATCAGCCGCCCACCCGGCCATCGACCACGGCGATGGTCTTGTCGCAGCGCTGGGCCAGCAAGGGGTTGTGGGTGACAAATAAAACCGCGGTGCCCTGCTCTTTGCACAAGCGTTGCAGCAGCTCAAACACGCTGTCGGCGCTTTTGCTGTCCAAGTTGCCGGTGGGCTCATCGGCCAAGTCCACTGATACCGTCATGTCTTGTTGCAGGTAGGCGGGCGGTTTGGGCACGGTGAGCTTGACCTCCATCGATCCCCGCAGCGGGTCCACCCGGGGGTTGATGTAGGCCAACTCGGCGTCAAACTTCTTGTTGGGGTAGGCATCGGCACTGGCCACAGCAGCTTGGTTCAAGCGCAGCAAATGCAGGTTTTTTTCGTCGATTTGCAGCACCAGTTGCATATCCGATTCGGGCGACAACACCATCAACACCTTGCCGGGCTGCACCCCGTCACCGGGCTCGACACTGCGCGCAATCAACACGCCGTCCACCGGCGCGGCAATGCGGGCGTAGCGCAGCCGCGCGGCGGCAGACGCCTGGGCCACTTGCGCCACCTGCACCGCGGTGTGCGCGGCGGCCTCATCGCTGCCACCCACCACAAAGGTGTCATGCTCCCAGCTGTTCATTCGCAAGCCTGTAACGCGCACCCAAACTGGCGCACAAACGGTTCACGCGCCCTGCAACTGGTGCATGGGGTTCATGCTAGGGGTGGGAGGGTGAAGGGGGGTTGATGTGGGCCAAGGTTTGGGGTGACTTTAAATAAGAATGGATTGTCATTAATACGTCAATGACGTATAATTCATGAATGCTCACCGTCATTGAAACGCCCATGTTCATGCGCTACGCCGCCAAGGTGTGGGATGACGCAGAACGGGACGAGTTCATAGCTTGGCTGGCAGAACACCCTGATGCCGGTGACGTGATTGCTGCCACTGGCGGTCTGCGCAAAGTGCGCTGGACTCGCCCAGGCATGGGTAAGCGGGGCGGGGTTCGTGTCATTTACATGCTGCGAAATGCCCAAGGTGAATTGGTGTTGTTGACGCTTTACACCAAGGCAGAGCATGACACCTTGACAAATGCTTTTTTGCGCAGCTTGGCGCAACTTTATGAGGAGTGACACATGGCTAAACC
>CAXNFO010000197.1:0-4706 GCA_964201395.1 Limnohabitans sp. | reverse complement strand
TGAAGCCACGCCCAGCGCAACGCCATGAACATTTGGGACCGCTGGCTGAATTGGACCGATCGCTTGGGGCATGGGGAGCGCGCCCAACAGCACCAAGTGATGAGCATGGGCGCGATATTGCTTTGCCTCAATGCGGTGGTGTTCAATCTGCTGCCCAACCCAGGCTTTGACGGCTATCTGTTGTACATCGTGGCCAGCGCCTTTGTCTTGGTTTTGGGCCTGGTGCGATACGAGCGGCTCTACTACTGGGTGGTCAACTTCTGCATGCTGATCTTGATTGCCATGCTGGCCCACTTTGCCACCCAAACCGGGCACATCCAATCCAGCGCCTTGGTGTGGTTGAGCATTTTGAGCATTCCGGCTCTGTTCTTTCTCGGTCAACTCGGCGGCCTTTTGTGGTTGTTGGTCATCCTGGCCATCGTCACAGGGATCTACCTCTTAACGCTGCACAGCCAACCCGACCCGATCAGCAACAACATCGCAACCGTTCTGTATGCCACGGCCAACCACGTGATGGCCGCCGCCTCCTTGATGCTCATGGTGCGCCTGTACGACCAAATCACCGAAAAGCAAAGAAACGAAACCGAAGAGCGCAACCAAGCCCTGGTGCATGTGCATGCCGATATGCGGGTGGCACAAGCCCACAAGGACGAGTTTGTGGCCGCCATGGGCCACGAGCTGCGCACCCCCATGAACGCCATCTTGGGCTTGAACGGTTTGCTGCAAGACGACTTTGCGCGTGACCCCGCAGGCCTGGAGACCGTGGGCCACATCCGCCGCTCCACAGAACACCTGCTTCAAGTGGTCAACGACATATTGGATTTCTCGCAGTTGCAAAGCGGGCAAATGGTGTTTTTCCCCAGCGCCTGCGAACTGCGCCCCCTGCTCTGCGAGTCGCTCGCGCCCCTGCGGCAAAAAGCCTTGGACAAGGGTTTGGCGTGGCAACTCCACTTTGCAGACGACGTGCCACAGGCGGTGTGGATCGATGGCCCCCGGCTGTGCCAGGTGATGCGCCACCTGGCCGATAACGCCGTCAAGTTCACCGCACAGGGCCAGGTCGAGATACACGTGGCTTGGCTCAACGAACACCTGCAAGTGCAGGTCAAAGACTCGGGTCGCGGCATTGCCTTGCAACGCCAAGCCCACATCTTCAACCGCTTTGAGTCGGCCGACTTGCAAACCACCAAAGACTTTGGCGGCACCGGCTTGGGGCTGAGCTTGTGCGAGCGCTTGGTGGTGTTGCAAGGCGGGCAAATCGGGGTGCACAGCCAACCCGGCGGGGGTGCGGTGTTTTGGCTCGAGTGGCCCGCCACCACGCCGCAGGCCGCGGCCATTGCGCCGCCGACCTTCCTGCCCGATAGCGCCGTGTTTGACGTGCTGGTGGTCGACGACAACGCCATGAATTTGATGCTCACACCCGTGCAAATCCATGCGGTGTGGCCCCAGGCCCGGGTGAGCACTGCCAGCTCGGGCGCGCAGGCGCTGGCGCTGTTGCAGGCCCAACACTTTGACCTGGCTTTGGTGGACATGGTGATGCCCGACATGGACGGCCTGGCCCTGACGCGGGCGCTGCGCCAACTGCCTGCGCCCTGGTGCCACATGCCCGTCGTGGCCTTGACCGCCAACACCAACCCCTTGGACGAGCAACAGGCCTTGCAAGCGGGCATGGACATGGTGCTGCACAAGCCCATCAACCCCAAAGCATTGGTGCGCACGGTTTCACAAGCCCTGGGCGCAGCAACCCCAAGGGGGTCCGCATGAAAACCACCTGGCGGCAGTGGCTGCGCGGGGATTGGGTTGCGCTGCTCCCGGCCAGCTTTCGCACCGACAAGATGCCGTTTGTGTTTCTGTGCATGATGATGCTGGTGGTGGTGTCGCTGACGTTTTCCTTGTTCAACCCCTACCGCCACGGCTCCACCATGCAAGTGGGCTTTGCCTTGTTGATCCTGGGCTTGCTGTGGTTGATGCACCGTGGCGTGGCACTCAACACCGTTTTGGGTCTGATGTGTTTTTTGAGTGTGGCCTATTTGTTCAATGCCGCGCGCGTCTCAGGCGGTGTGTTTTCACTGCGTTTGGTGTGGTTGATGCTGGTCCCGGTGATGGCCTACTACGTGATGGGCCCAGCACACGGCTTGCTGTGGCTGCTGGTATCGTGGCTCACCACCCTCACGCTGGCCTGGATGACCTGGAGCGGCACAGGGATAGAGCTGCCCGTGAGCGGTGATCAACAAGATTTTTATGCCTTTGCTTCGATCGCCATCAACTGCCTGACCTTGATGGTCGTGCCACTGGTGTATGACCGACAACACCGCCGCAACCTGGCCGAAAGCCAAACACGGCAAAACGAGCTCGAGCAAACCCGCCTCGACCTCGAGCACACCCAGGCCTTGCGCGAGCACTTCATTGCCGCCGTCAGCCACGAGCTGCGCACACCGATGAACGCCATCTTGGGTTTCAACAGCCTGCTGATGTCGCGCACCAGCGACAAGCCGCGGGCCCAGCAATTGCTAGAACACACCCGCCAATCGGCCGATCACTTGATGACGGTGATCAACGATGTGTTGGACTATTCACAGTTTCTGTCCGGGCGGCTCAATGCCCAACAAGAGGTCTTTAACCTGCATGCCACCATCGGCCATGCGTTTGATTTGTTTGCGCCCAAAGTGCAAAGCATGGCGATTGCCTACCAATTGGAAGTCGCCCCCGGCGTGCCCAACTGGGTCAGCGGGGACCGCCACCGCTTGATGCAAATCTTGGTCAACCTGTTGGGCAATGCCCTCAAGTTCACCGCCAAAGGCCATGTGCGGCTGCATGTGGTGGTCCACGCCGACGGCTTGATGTTTGCCGTGCACGACACCGGCATTGGCATCGCCACCCAAGACCAGGCGAATTTGTTTGGCCGCTTCGCCCAGGCCAGCCAAGACATCCAACGCCAATACGGGGGCAACGGCCTGGGCCTGGCCATCAGCCATGGCCTGGTTCAACTGCTGGGCGGCCACATGGGCTTTGAGAGCGAGCTGGGTCGGGGCTCGCGGTTTTGGTTCACCCTGCCCTTGCGCGCCAGCAGCGCCCCAGAGCACATCAGCAGCAGCAACAAGCCTTTGGTCCAGGCCGACAAGGCATGGCGGTTTTTGGTGGTCGACGACCACCGCCTCAACCGCTTGTTGGTCACCCAGGTGCTGAAAAACGCCTGGCACCAGTGCACCGTGGTCGAGGCAGGGGACGGGCTGCAAGCCTTGCAAGCGCTGCAAACGCAAGACTTTGATTTGGTGTTCATGGACTTGGTGATGCCCGAGCTCAACGGCGCCGATGCCACCCACGCCCTGCGCGCCATGCCCACACCCCGGGGCAACACCGCGGTGGTGGGCTTGACCGCCGATGTCAGCCCGGTGGACCTGACCAACTTTCGCGCCGCAGGCATCAACGCCTTGCTGCTCAAACCCTTTGACCCGCAGCAATTGGTGCGCGAGTCCCAGGCCTTGTTGCAGGCCCGACCCACCCCAAGCGACTGATCAGAGCAAAAAGATTTTGCCCGGGTTCATGATGTTGTGCGGGTCCAGCGCGCGCTTGATGGTGCGCATCATCTCTACCGCCGGTGCGCCCGCCTCGGCCAGCAAAAAGTCCATTTTGTGCAAGCCAATGCCGTGCTCGCCACTGCAGGTGCCCTCCATGCTCAGGGCGCGCTCCACCAACTTCTGATTGAGCGCCTCTGCCGTGGCCCGCTCTTGCGGGTCATTGGGGTCGATCAAATAGCCAAAGTGGAAATTGCCGTCCCCCACATGGCCGACCAAAAAGTAGGGGATGCCTGAGGCATCGGCCTCGGCCACCGAGGTCAGCAAACAATCGGCCAAGCGGCTGATGGGCACACAGGTGTCGGTGCTGATGGCGCGGCAACCGGGGCGGCTTTGCACCGCGGCAAAGTAGGCGTTGTGGCGGGCGGCCCACAAACGGGTGCGCTCTTCGGGCGTCATCGCCCACTCAAAGGCCTGGCCACCAAACTCGTCGGCAATCGCTTGCACCGTTTCGGCCTGTTCTTTCACGCTGGCCGGCGTGCCATGGAACTCCATGAGCAGCATCGGCTCTTCGCGCAAACCCAGTTTGGCGTAAGCGTTGACCATGCGCACCGAATGCTGATCGATCAACTCCACCCGGGCAATCGGCACGCCCATTTGGATCAGTTGGATGGTGGTGCGCACCGCCGCCTCGATGCTGGGGAAAGAGCAGGTTGCCGCCGACACTGCCTCGGGCAAGGGGTAGAGCTTCAAGGTGACTTCGGTGATCACGCCCAGCGTGCCTTCACTGCCCACCATCAAGCGCGTCAAGTCGTAACCCGCCGATGACTTTTTGGCCCGCGTACCGGTGCGGACCACCTCGCCCGAAGCGGTCACCACTTCCAGGCCCAGCACGTTTTCGCGCATGGTGCCGTAGCGCACGGCATTGGTGCCGCTGGCGCGGGTGGCGCTCATGCCGCCAATGCTGGCATCTGCACCCGGGTCGATCGGGAAAAACAAGCCCGTGCTTTTGATTTCTTCATTGAGTTGCTTGCGCGTCACGCCGGGCTGCACCGTCACCGTCAAGTCCTCGGCGTTGACCGACAGCACCCGGTTCATGCGCCCCACATCGATGCTGATGCCGCCTTGCACCGCCAACAAGTGGCCCTCGAGCGACGAGCCCACGCCAAACGGGATCACCGGCACGCGGTCTTC